>JAADFQ010000133.1 GCA_013152835.1 FCB group bacterium | reverse complement strand
GATGAACCGGCCCTGATGGCAAAACATTTACCGTCAGTTCCGGTGGTTGTGGATGAGAATCGTGTGCGGGGCGCCGAATATGTGCAACAGCATTTTCATCCCGACATTCTTTTGCTGGATGATGCCTTCCAGCACCGGCGGTTAAACCGTACAATGGACATTGTATTACTCAATGCCGGCGATGCAGCACAGGACTATCGACTTTTCCCGGCCGGGCGTCTCCGGGAACAATGGGACGGATTGCGGCGTGCCGATCTGATTCTGATAACAAAAAGCAATTTGTATACGATACCTGATTCAATTCAATCCAGACTAAATGATTTATCCGTTCCTCATCATCCTGTTACGTTGGTTCCGAAAAATATTCGGCCTCTTACACCGGCAGCCTCATCATTTGACTTCAATAATCTCTCGGGAAAATCGGTCCTGTTATGTTCCGGTATCGGTGACCCGGAAAGTTTCAAGGTCATAGCGGAGATGCTGAAAATACGGCTTCGGGATCACCTGGTTTTCCGCGATCATCATTCCTTTGATCAATCCGATTTGGAAACAATAAAAACACAGTCTGGTAAATTGGGCGTTGACTTGGTTCTGACCACCGAAAAGGATGCCGTACGTTTGAAATCCCTGATACCACCGGAACTCCCGGTAGCCGCCTTGCAGGTAGGAATAGAGCTGACGGAAAATATAAAAAAACTGATTTTAAATCAGATTCTCCAATAGTACCGGTAATTCACGCCTAAGTGGGCGATATTCCTGACGAAATCGGTAGTGCAGTGATCGATTCGTTCTAAATCTGAGACACGCCCCAGGCGAAAATCACACCGACAAAAGTGAGCATTAACGGCCAACCCGTATTGACAAATTGCCGCGCCCCCGGATCTTCAAAAACATGAATCTGGAATTGGTGGGTCGTAGCGGCGCCATGTTCATCGATAGCCAAAATAATCACATCATTGGGCCCCGTTTGACTGTTCCGCGCTTTCCAGGTAAACATGCCTGTTTTACGATTAAAGGTGGCATATTTAGGCAATCGTACGGAACGATACGTCACTTTATCCTTATTTAAATCTTCCGCCACCATTTTATAGCGATATTCGTATCCCGCCAGAGTGACCGGCTTGGGCCGGGAAATAATTGAGGGAGCAATATTCACAAATACATTATTAACCTGCCGATCACTCCGATAGCCGTCGCTCACCTCAATTTCAAACACGTGGTCATCAATCTGGGAGGCGGTTGGAATCCAGACGACTTTTCCCGATTTATCCATCTGCATGCTCCGGGGACCTTTCACCAATGTAAACTCAAGCTGGGCATTGCTGTTCAGATCTTCTACCTGAGTCTGATAAACATAGGGTTCCCCCACCAACGCTTTTTCCGGCGCGTTGGAAATGATAACCGGCGGATGATTCACATAGAGTTCAAAGGATTGTTCATCTTTGGTATATCCATCTGAGACCAGTACGGTAACCTTTTGGATATCGACCTGATCCTTGTTTGGTGTCCAGGAAATGGTTCCGGTGACTTCATCCACGGTCATTCCTTCGGGAAATTGAGTCAGGGTGAACCGATTGACCGGATACCGGGTCACGGTTACTTTGGGCGGTTTTCCCTGATTGCCGTGGAAAAATTCCCAGAGTACGTCTTTAATATTCACCGATCGGTTATCCAGGGTCTGAACGACCATAAAAAGACGATCTTGTTCGAAAAATACCTGCGTAACATATTTTTTCAGATTCAAACGAGAGATATACCCACTGGACACGCTATCCGGAGGACTCCAGTACACGGTTTCCGCATTCTCCCAATCACCGATATAGCGTTCGATATTGGCCAGAGCCACTTCATCGCCAATGCGAATGGAGTAAATCCGGGAGGTGGCCAGAGGATCCAGTTTGACGACATGATTCAGGGGCAGGAGGGCGGCCTGATTTAAATCGGAAGTGAGAATTTTATAGGAATAGGATTCCCCAACCGTGGCTGTCATGGGGGGCAGGGATACAATATGGATCGGGGCATTAACAAAAAATTCGGTTTCGAAAGTTCGGACTTCCAATCCATCCGATACATCCACGGTTAAATGTGAAAAATCAAGATTATCCCCGTCCGGTTCCCAGTACAGCCGTCCGTTAAAAGGATCCATCCGCATTCCTTCGGGTAATTCCCGTGCTACATAGGTGATTTCGTCATCGGCATTGGGATCAAAAATATCCGGAGTAAATTCCCAGGTATCACCCAATTCCAGCTTAATCATTGGCGGAGGGACTTTTACAATGACCGGGGGATGGTTGATATAGACGGCGACCTTTTGAGTATCGGTGGCTACGCCATGTTGCACAACCAGACTGAAACGCTGGGTGTCAACCTGGGTATTGGACGGAATCCAGGAAACCAGGCCTGTACTATCCACCGTCATTCCGTCCGGAGCTTCGATCAGACTGAATTCCAGGGGATAGTCCAATTGCTGATGCCACACTTCTGATTGATAGCGATACGGTTCATTGACCTTTCCATCGGTGAGAGGTGTTGACAAAATCCGGACACCGGCGCGGGGAAAGAGTTTGAATTCCTGAGCCGCCCGGTCAAAACCGTCCGAAACCACTAAGCGAACTTCATATACGCCGGTGTGGGTACTGTCCGTTTGCCACAGAAGTTGGCCATTTTCCAGGATCATTCCCTCGGGACCGCGTTCCAGTCCCAGAGATAAGGAAGCATCCACGTTCCGATCTCTGATTTCAGGAGTGTAGCGGAATAAATCATTGGCCAGGAATTCCGTATTTCCCGGTTCGGAAACAAAAACCGGTGGATCGTTGACATAGATCCATAACCGTTCTTCATGTCCTTCCAGCGTTGGGACAACCTGATATGTCACCAGGGAATCATTCCCTTCTGCCGGACCGGCCTGAACATGTTCTCCGGTTTTCATTTGCACAAAATAATCCAGCGGGTAGGCGCCCAGATTGGTTTCATCGGGGACCCAGCGAATGGATTGTGATTCGTAGTGAAAATACATTCCCGGCGGAGGTGTTGTCAGCCAGCGAAAGCTGTAGAATTCTTCCCCCTCCTTTTCGGGAATCGTGTACGCAAAGGGTTGATTCACCGGAAGTACATGACGGGGTAACACATCCGGAGGTAAGGGAATTCCGGTGGGTGTTATTATCGGAAAAGCAGGCGGAGAACCTTCCGGACGGTTGGTGTCCGGTTCAATGGCGGCGAAATCGGTTTCCGCTGCAAATTCAGGAAGAGCGACCGTGGATCCAAAACCAAGGTCGATTTGTACCAAATCCGATTCCAGTCCGTTCCAACCGGCCGCGAGAATAGAACCGGTATATTGCCCGTAGCGGGTAATGGGCAGGGTAACAAACACCTGAATCGCCGTGGAATCATCTCCAAGGGAATAATATTCCGGTGTCGGGGTTGTATCAACCGTATCACCATAGACCACGGAGAATAAATTTGCTTCACCGGAAGTCAACAAAATATCCAGCAACCCGTCGCCGTTCAAATCGGCAATTTTCAGGTCCGAAAGGGGACCGGGTTCATAGGGGAGTCGTTCCACGGCAACCGATTCAAACGATGGTGTAACGGCGATAATGTCGCCGGAACGGAACGGTAGCAGTAAATCCTGAAATCCATCCAGGTCCCAATCGGTACTTACCATGGATGAAGGGAGAAAACCGCTCAAACCTGAAAAGGGGGACAACTTTACCGGTCCGGATTCCCAGAGTCCGTTGGATCGGGAAAAAATCTGTGTTTTTAAGACTGATCCTTCCGGTGAAAACACAACCAGATCGCTGAGCCCGTCCCAGTCATAGTCCAAGGCCCGCACGTAGATGGAGCCGATTCCCACGCGAAATTCCGGCAATGAGATCTGATCGGTAACCGTCAAGGTATGGTCGGCACCTGCATTCAGGACAACAATCGAACGGCTGGGGGAACCAAGCGAAACAATGAGTTCCATATCCCCGTCGCCATCCACATCGCCCAAATCAAAATTCCGGCACCGGAGATAGGATCGTCCATCACCCAAGTCCTTCATGTAGGTTGGTTCTTCGGGAAAACCGGAATCGGACCATTCATACGCCAGAGCGATGGGATGGGCTAATATATCCTCGCTCAGGTTCAGGGTATTCATGACGGTGATTAATTCCGGATATCCGTTCCCATCCAGATCGCCCACCTGAATTCCGGTAAATTCCACCGGAGATTCTCCCGGTGGATCCAGTTCCCACAGCGTTTCCTGATAGCCTTCCGTATCCAGACGGTAAACGGTAATCATACTCCAGCGGCCGTCATCATCTTCTGATAGGGTAATGAATTCCAGATTGTCGTCCCGGGTAAAATTGAAAGGGCCCTCCATGGAGCGGATACGATATCCTGTGCCCCAGAGGATTGTTAGTGTCAACGTTGAGAATACAAGTAGCTTCAGGGACTTCATTTTTCCTTTACCACGGAGGGATCATCGGAGGGAAGGGTCAGGGTCTGGACGGGCAACGGTTCGAGCTTAAAAAAAAACCCGGTTCCCACCGCTGAATGAAAGTGTCCGGAGGCGGGATGGAAATCTCCAGCAAAGATTGAATGGTGCTGTCCGGGAGTGTTTCCGGAAGTTCAGGAGCCAACGTATCGGCAGATGTATCGGCGGGAGTTACGGTAGTCGTATCCGGCAGGACAGGTTCGGTTTCGTCCGGCTGTTCCATATAGCCCTTTAATTGGGCATTCATAAACAAGGGATTAAACACGGGAGTTACGTCGATTTCGGTAATCGTTTTCTTCATCCCATTATCCCGGACTTTCACTTCGCCGCGAATAGCCAGCAAATCTCCGCCATTAAAGTACAGATGTAAGGTATGGGGCGGAATGGTGGGACTGGTGAGCGCAATTGAGGATGTGGTTGGGGTTGTTTGGCTGCTGTCAGAAAAGGGGAATTCCAGTACCTGTGTCAGAGAATCGGTGGAAAAACCGGATGGAAAGCCCTGGAAAAAGTAGTTGGGAAAGGCGCTCAAGTCGGGATCAACCAATTTGGGTTGATAGGATTGAAGTACCGTATCCATCGGCGGCGTTAATTGGAGCGTTAACAAATTGGATTCCAAATCATGAATCAGGGTCAGGGTTTGAATCGCCGTATCAGGAATGTCGGTCCGGGAATAATCGAACGAAACCTGTGTATCCCGTTGAATGCCCCCCAGATCAGCGGCAATATGATGCCCAAGTAAAGTCGTCGCCGACCCTTCTACCGGGATTTTCTCCACCATGACACTGAAAGGTGGCACACCATCAAAGATATAGCGCTTTTCCGGTCCTTTTTGGGGCGTAATCACCAGGATGCTATACAATTCTTCCCGTCCCGAAGGTGGAGCAAGCATCGTATCTTCCGGTGATTCCGCTACCGCCATCCACTCGGCAGGAACTTTGACAAAAGCGTGGAGCTGGGTTACCAAGGATTGTGTAATCGGAATTACCAGATGGGTTTCACCCATCAAATCGCGGGAACGCACCAGGCGTTCGCCAATTTTCTTATCCACCTGGAATAAAAAGGATACGGAGCCGAGTGTCAGCGAATCAGGTACCCACTCAATCCACAGGGAATCGGGATTAAACCGGGCGCTGGTGGGAGGAATATCCAGCCAACGGAATTGATGGAAAGTTCCTTTCCCGCTGTCGGCCATTACCGTATAACGCAAGGTGTCGCCAGGCTCCAGCGTGTCCAAATATGTAACCTGAATCGCGTTGGAATCAATGGTTACCGGTTCCCGGTAGGCGCTGATGAAATCCTCTTCTACTCCGGATTCAGTTTCTACCGGTGGTTCCGGTAATCGGGATAAGGATTCATAGAGTCCGGCCTCAATCCGGGAAATAAAATTTTGCGTTATGGCGAACTCTGAGCTGCCGGCATCCAACTGAAAAAGTCCTTTTCCTGAATACGTTGTGGAATCCAGCGTTACCGGATCGGTCCCCAGGGAAATTTTGAAAACACGATCATCATCCAGGGGCAGAATCAAATCATCATTTCCGTCCCCATCTGTATCGCGTACCAGCGTTTCAAAGCCCAGGAGCTGTGCTGTGGGCTTTATCGCAATGGTCGCCTCTAAAACAGGTGCCGTTATTGACCGGAGATCATACAGTTCCAATTTAAACAAAGGCGGCTCCAGGGCGAAGATGGCCAGTTGCGTTTGACCGGCCACTTTTACCGGGCGGGTAAACAGCGGATTCACTCCATTGGCCAGCGCTTTAGGTTGCAGAGGAAGAACCGGAATAACCTGAGCTTCCGAATCGGTAATATTTAACACCATCAACATGACCTGTCTGGCGGGAGCGCTTTGCGCCACGGCGATATACGATTGATTCAGGGTTTGGAAAACAGAAAAACTCAGGGGACGCATGGGGGCTTCTGACTCCGACTCATCCACTACCGGTACGGGATCATCGAACCCGGTCCCATTCCAGCGGAACAAGAGTAACCAGGCCGGGCTGCTGTCCAGGGTTGGATCCATGGAAAGAAATGAGGCCAGCAGTTCCGGCGTTCCATCACCGTCCACATCTGCGGGATGCACATCCGTAATCCAGCCATACCAATCGTCGGGAAGGGAAAACGTCCAGACCGGTGCATGACTGCCATCCTGATTAATCTCCACCCATTGAAGCGTCGGGGAACCGGTTCGATCGAATTTCAGGAGTTCACTGGTTCCATCGTGGTCCAGATCCCAGGTGCCTTCCACGTGGAGCCGGCCACCTTCGAGTTGTTGAGGACTCAGCCACAGCAAAACACAAAGTATCGGCAGGATGCCGGAATAAATCAATCCGCTTATTTTTTGAGGACGTAATGCAGGAACTAAAACAGACCCTGCTTTGAATGAAATGGTCGCTTTCAGATATCCACTCCCTTACCTTCAGATTTTAGGAAATATAGGGCGTCGTTCTTACATAAAACAAGGAAAAGCCCCTGTTATATAGGAGTGAATAGCCCTATATTCAGGAGGAAAAAAACAAACCGAGGTAGGTTTAAAAAGACTAAATTCAACCGTCAGAGGGATTTTCGAACCCATGAAAAATTTTGTCTTTCTCATCAGTCTTTGTCCCTTATTGCTGTGGGGACAATATGATCCATATGCAATCGAAGAGCAGTATGGAGGCGGAATTGGTTACAGCCCCATGTACATTTCACTGGATTCTATTCCCGGTTCCAGCGCCTTGAAAAGCATCGGCTTAGATCCCGCTCAATTCAAAACGCCATTCGTTATTCAGGGTGGTGAAGGATTCGCCCAGATTTCCGGTCGCTGGAGGATCGGCGGCTACGCCGGAATCGGGTCATCACGTATCAGCGCCGTACCCAAGGTTACCCTGTATATCAACCGCGATGGAATCACGGGCTACCAGGCTCCACCGACCATTGTTCCTGATTGGAGTGTCGTCGATTCGGCCGTCACCTATACGGGGAATTTTGTTCCCTCCATACGCGGCACCTTTACCTTTGCCCTGGGCGCCGCCGGCGTAGAATACGTCATGCCGCTGTTCCGGGATGTGGAAATAGCCGCCGGAGCCCTGTTGGGATTGGGACGGATTAACCTCAGCATTGACCAGACTTCCGGAACACCGCGCTGGTCCTCTGCGTTTTCCAGTATGTACGGAGAAATCACCGATTCAACTTTATACTATGAAGTGTCTGATGCCACCGATCTCACCGCTACGCAATCGGGAGGCCTGGTTTCCGCACCCATGACCAGTCGACTGGTGGATATTGGCGGAACCTTTTTTAATTTCCAACCGTACATTGCGGTGAAATGGCAAATTCTGGACCGCGTGGGACTGCGGCTGAGCATCGGCTATAATAAAGGGTCTCTTCCCGCCGGAAGCTGGACCTTGAATAACAGCGTTCCCATCAGCGATTCTCCGGCGGCAACCGTCCAGGGTCTGGCCTTCCGGACCATGCTCTACTTTGGTCTGTAAATTCCCAACCTTATCAACTAAATCTGGAATCTGAATGAAATACTGGAAATCCGGGATTAAACTCTCCTTTTTGGCCACCGGACTGGTTCTGGTCGCCCTGCTGGTTTATCCCCTCGGGCAAAAAGTCTATTCCCAAAGCCGGAATACATACTCTATTATTAAAAACAAGATGCAAATCCTGAATCAAATTTTGCTCTACGTGAATGAATTATATTTTGAAGATGTGGATTTGGAAGAATTGATGGACGGCGCTTTCTCCGGCCTGATGAAGGAATTGGATCCCCACTCGATTTATATCCCGGCCAAGGACATGAAAGATATCGACGAACAATTCCGGGGAAAATTTCAGGGCATCGGCATTGAGTTTGATATCCTGCATGGCTATGTCACGGTGATTTCTCCGGTTGCCGAAAGTCCCGCTGAAAAGGCCGGTCTCCTGCCAGGTGACCAGATTATCGAAATTGACGGGAATGATGCCTATAATATTACCAAAGAGGAAGTTTTTAAGACCCTCCGCGGACCCAAGGGGACGCCGGTAACCGTAAAAATCAGCCGGATTGGCGTGGAAAAACCCTTTCCGGTGACTATCATTCGCGATAATATTCCTCTTTACAGTGTCCGTGCGGCGGTGATGCTGGATGATAAAACCGGCTATATCTGGTTGACCCGGTTTTCCGCTACCACGTCCAAGGAAGTCCGGGAGGCTCTGAGCAAGCTGGAAAAGCAGGGAATGAAACAACTCCTGTTTGATCTTCGCAATAATAGTGGCGGATATCTTGAACAGGCCGCGGAAATAGCCAACCTGTTCATTGCCGAAAAGGACACGCTGGTTTATACCAAGGGGAAACGAGCCGATGTGGAACAGGTTTTTCTGGCGGATCCATCCAAAGGAAGGGAAGACCTGCCCCTCGTGGTTTTAGTCAATCGGGGCACCGCCAGCGCCAGCGAAATCGTTGCCGGCGCCGTTCAGGATCTGGACCGGGGCCTGGTCGTGGGAGAAACCACGTTCGGGAAAGGTTTGGTTCAGCGACAGATTCCCCTGAAAGACGGATCAGCCATCCGGGTGACGATTGCCCGCTACTATACCCCCAGTGGACGCCTGATTCAACGACCCTATAAAAACGGAGATGATCACGCCTATTACAAAGAATTGTACGAAAAGGACCGGGAAGCAAAAATGGATTCCCTGAAAAAATTACGCCCCAAGTATTTTACCCGGAAGCACCGGATCGTTTACGGGGGTGGTGGAATCACACCGGATGATTATATTCCCTGGAAACCGGGAGCTCTGGAGGAAACCCGGAAACTGCTGGCCAACGCCAAACGTCCGTTTTTTAACTGGGCATCGGTTTATGCCAGCCAACATCACTCCGAATTTGATACGTACCGTGAGTTTAAAACCGATTTCCATTTAGGCCCGGATGACTTTCAGTCCTTTTTGGACTACCTGAATCAGGAAGAAATTTCCTATGATTCTTCCGCCGTCGTGGAAGATCGGGATTATATTCTAAATTCGTTGAAAGCGGAAGTGGCCGGCGCCATTTGGAGTCGGGATGAAGCGATGGGCATTCGGTTGGAAAAAGACAATCAGGTTTCGGAGGCCTTAAATCTTTTTCAAGATGCTGCTGAATTCCTTACATCCAAACCTTAAATTCAAATCGTCCTGATGGTCAGTTGACATTCCATTGAGGGTCATACTAACTTCGCGGACTCAAATGACAATTTTGGAGGAATAAATGGTAGAATATTTTGTCAATGGCGGACCTTTCATGTGGCCGATTCTGTTCGCATTTTTGTTCGGAATCGCATTTTCGCTGGAACGGTTTTATTCATTGATCATGTCTTCGGTGAATTCCAAGAAGTTCTTTTCTTCGGTGGAATCAACGCTGAAAGACGAAGGTCTCGATGCCGCCATCGAACTTTGCGAAAAGACCCGTGGTCCGGTCGCCGAAATTTTTCATGCCGGTCTGTCACGGTATAATCGCGGACTGGATGAAGTGGAAAAGGCCATTCAGAATGCCGGGGGGATTGAGATGTCCTTCCTGGAAAAAAATATGATTTGGCTGAATGCTGTCATCACCATCGCCCCGTTATTGGGTTTTACCGGGACCGTGTCGGGTATGATTTCTGCTTTCGAAGACATTGCCGCCGCAAACGACATTTCTCCGGCAGTGGTAGCCAGTGGTATTTCGGAAGCGTTGCTGACCACCGCTTTTGGACTGATTGTAGCCATGATCATTCAGGTGTTTCAGAATTTCTTCGTCTCCCGGATCGACCATTTAATTCTGGACATGGAAGAACATTCAGTGCAGTTGATGGATAACCTTTACGAAATGAAATCAGCTGAGAAATAAAGCGGAATACCCTCGTGCCTAAAAAAGAACGGCGACAAAAGGGAACCGATATTCCCACCTCTTCCCTGGCAGACATTGCTTTTCTGCTCCTGATTTTCTTTCTGGTGACCACCACGATTGATATGGATAAGGGCCTCGGTCAGGTTTTGCCTCCCGAGGGCGATACCATAGAAATCAATAAAAAGAACATTCTGAATTGTTTAATTAATTCCTCCGGAATGGTGCTCCTGGATAATGAACCGGTAGAGAAGCGGCAAATCAGCCGGGTTGTGCGACAGAAACTGTTGGCCAATGATAAGCTGATTATTTCCGTAAAGGCTCACCCTAAAACGGAATACAAGGATTATATCGAAGTCCTGGATCAGTTGAAAGAAGCTCATGCGACCCGAATATCAATCGCGGAATCAGATTAATGAAGTTCGCCCGAAAAACAAAGCTGTCCAGCGAAATCCCTACCGCATCCATGCCGGACATTATTTTCATGTTGCTGGTCTTTTTTATGGTGACTACCGTCCTGCGGGAATTTTCCGGTTTGCCGATTGTATTGCCCAAAGCCAAACGTATTGAAAAGCTGGCTTCCAAGCGCCATACTACTTCCATCTGGGTTTCCAAAGAAGGTCTCATATCGATCGACGATAAACTTTTTGCGGCGGACAACGTATGGAGTATTATGTATGAGAAACGTTCCAAAGATCCCCAGGTTACGGTTTCCCTGAAAGCGGATGAAGCGGCAAAAATGGAATTAATCTCGAAGATTCACAATCAGCTTCGCAAGGCCGATGCTCTCAAGGTCAATTATTCAACCAAAACCCGGGTAGATTAGATGGCTGTCGTTCACGCACATGTACCGATTTTGAAACACCAGTATCCTCTGGTTGTTCGTATTATGGGCCTGGCCGGTATTTTCATTGTAATCAGTGGTTTTCTCATTTTTCCAAGATTTGTCAAAAACATTGTAAAACTGGAGGCGGAACAGATCGTCATTGAACAAATCGATATTCCTCAAACGCAACAGATTGACCGCCCGCCGCCACCGGCTCGTCCCGCAATCCCTATCGAATCCGAGGATGAGGATATTGCCGAAGATTTAACCATTGAAGAGACCGACCTGGAAAATTTTGAAGCCTGGGATGCGCCACCGCCACCGCCTTCCGGTCCCCAGGTAAAATTCATTCCTTATGATGATCCACCGGTTGCCCTTTCTAAAATATCGCCGAAATATCCGGAGATTGCCCAGGAAGCGGGCATTGAAGGGACCGTCATTGTTCAGGCTTTTATTGATGAAAAGGGTCGCGTTAAGGAAACCATTGTATTAAAAGGAATTCCCAATACCGGACTAAATGAAGCGGCTGTGGAAGCGGTTCGGGCTACCCGATTCCGTCCCGCCAAACAACGGGAACGTCCGGTTGGTGTCTGGATTTCCATTCCGATTCACTTTACCATTACAAACTAAAAAAAACCCTGGGAATACCCGGGGTTTTTTATAACTACTTTCTTATAATAGTTCCACCATTACATGCGCCTTGAAATGTGGGTTACAAGGTTCAGTATTTAGAAAACTTATTCGACCATTTCCCCGCCGCTGGCCAGATCCGCCAGATTAAAGGCGCCTTCCTTTTCCATCTGACGCGCCTGCTGAACGATCAATTTCCGGGCGTTGTCCACTTCCCGTTTGGCCACCGGACCTTCCACCGGTTCATACATGGCTTGTTTCTTGGCCGGAAGGTTTCCTTTGACCCGTTCGACCAGTTCTTCGGGAAGACCCTTCATCGCCATGGCAATCGTATCCAGATCCACGGAATTCATTAAATCGCGGATCGTATTATCCGGAAGTAATTCAAAAATATCATCAAAAGTAAGATGATATTTTTTCACCTCTACAGCCAGTCGGGGATTTTCCTTGGATAGCGTATCCAGAAATTTTTCTTCTTCATCAGGCGGCATAGCGGCCAGAACCTCGGCAATTTCTTTCCCTCCGCCTCGGGAGAAGGCCACTGTTCGTGGCAGAAAATGAGATTTATCCCGAAGGTTCTGAGCTACGCTGACAATCCCTTCGAGCGGAACATCCTTCAGGTTGCCCAGCTCGATCAGGACCCGCGCCTTCAAATCGGCGGTCATTCGATCCACAACCAGGGAACGCCGTTCGGCTTCCACCTGCGCCAGGGCAATCGCCGCTACCCGCGGTTCTTCAGCCACCAGCAGGGAAACCAGTTGTTCATCCGTCAGGTGATTCAGAAAATCGAACGGTTTCTGAGGGCTGTCGTCATCCGATTCCTGAAATTTATCACTGACAAAATTGAAGTAGAATTCTTCGAAAACCCGCTTTTTAACCGCAAAGGAAACCGAAGGCAATTCCTGAATGGCAGCCCGGATTTTCCGTATTTCGGTTTTATGTAAATCCTTGATCAGTGTCAATGCCAGGCTCTCGCCCAACACCGAGAAAACGATGGCGACTTTCTGAAGACCCGATAATTGTTGAACATCCGTAATCATAATCAGGCCCTCACTTTTTCCGTTTCTTTTTCCCGGAATCTTCTTCTTCAGGTTCCGTCGCCGGAGTTTCCGGTTCCGGTGGAGGAGGTGGTGCTTCCTGCTGCATCCATTCTTTCACGATCCGGGTTGCCGTATGAGGCTGCCCCACGGACATGGAAACCACGGCCTGCCGCATATCACTCACTTCACTGGATAAAACCGCCGGGTCTTCTTCCACCGACTTGGCCGGTTGCGTAGGCGTAGGAGCGACCGGAGCCTGAGGCGCCGCCGGTTGAGAAGCTGTCGGAGGCGCTTCCGTCGCCGGTTTTTTCCGTTTCCGTCTCCTGCGACGGGGCGGAGGCATCATCATCGGTGGATACACGGGTTGCCGGGAGCGATTTAACAGGACAAAAATTAAAACGATGATCAGAATCAATAACAGCGATCCAAGAATGGCAATCAGTACAATGGTCATGGTTGGTGTTTTTTCCATATCACGGTTTAGACGATCGATTTCCGTCTGTACCTGATTGAGTTCACCGATTTTATCTTCCAATCGTTTATCCAGTTGCTGCCGCTCCATTTCTTTCTGGGAAAGTTGCGTTGTGGCGGCAACTTTCTGGGAATCCCCATTGGTTTGGGTAATTTGCGCCTTCAGTAACTGTATTTCCTGATCCAGTTTATTGATTTCCAGGGAATCGCGGCGGAGAATCCGTTTTTTCTCTTCTTCAAATGCCCGTTGCTTGGCCGCCGATTCCAACTGTGATAATTGTTGTTTAAAATATTGACGATCTTCTTCACGTCGTTTGGCTTCATCGTCCCGATAACGTTTCAGTTCTTCTTCCCAATTCCGTTCCCGGTCGCGAGAATCCTGTTTCTGCTGATTTTCCAGGTTCTGAATTTTATCGGCAATTGATTGAAGCAGGATTTTTTCCGCTTTTTTGGCTTCCCGACGTTCCTTAAAACTGGCGGTGGTTATCATCAATTTATCTTCGGGATGTATTGCGGCGGTAGCGGTGACTATATTGCGTACATTTTCTTTCAATTCCGGAGGCGTATCTTCCTGAAGAATAATCTGCACCGTTTTCCGGATAATTTTGGCAATGGCCGGACGCCGTTTGGAGGCCGTTCGGGAAAGAATTCGTTCTTTCTTTTCGACGGCTACCGGGGGTTCACGAATTTCTTCCGGAAGTACTTCCGGTTCTGTCTCTGGTTCCGTTTCGGTTTCCGGTTGTACTTCAAATTCAAACCCGGGAATAGGTAGACCGCCCATGAAAGAAGATTCCGGCGTTTCCCGGGACGGTGTTTCGGTTGTCGTGGCGGAAGCTGGTTTTTCCCTGACGGCTGCCGAAGCGTTCTGCTCCTCCGTATCACCGGCAAAGGTTACCTGCTCTTCCATGGCATCGCTTAATTCCAGATCCACTTCAACATGGACCACAAATTGGGAAGGCCGCATTAATTTACTCAAGGCGGTAGTGACCCGCTGCCGAATGTCATTTTCAACCATCAGCTTTTGGGTTAAGTAACTGGCATCCTGGGCGAACAACAGGGTTCCCGTGAAAGCCAGTATGGCTACCATTGATGATTTTGGAAACGCTCGCATCCTCATATACACTCCTCAGAAGAAATAGTTTGCATAGGTCAGCCGGCGGCTAAAAAGGTGATTTCCACCCGGCGGTTCCGGGCTTTTAAATCTTCCGTCTTGTTCAATTTAAGAATCATGGTCTGATCAATCACCAGGTCCTGGCGACGATCCCGGGGAACATTTTCGGCATATCCGACGGCCTGCAGACGCAGGGGATCAACTCCCAGGCCGATTAACATACGCACTACAGCGGCCGCTCTGGCAGCCGATAATTCCCAGTTGGACGGATAAATATCTTTCACTCTTTCCGGGATAGGATCGCTATCCGTATGGCCTTCTACGGCAACCATGAAATAGGATTTATTAATTGTTGGTACAATTTTTTCCAAAATGGGTAAAAATTCCGGACGGGTAGCGGCGGAAGCCGGTTTGAAACTGATATCCGATGATATTTGAACGGTCACTCCCTTGGGACCCGTCTTCACTTCTACCGCATCTTCCAGGTTATTTTCTTTCACCATAACCTTGACGGCCTTCTGTACATCCGCCAGAGACATGGCACCCTTTTTCTTAATTGTTTTCCCGACGGATTTATTCAGGGCATCCGACATTTCCTGAAGTTTTACCGGATCAATCGTAGAGATTGCCGCCAACAGAACGAAAAAGGCAAACAGCAGGGTCATCATATCCGCGAAGGTATTGAACCACCCCGGCAGGCCTTCTTCTACCTGGGCTTTGCCCTTTTCAATCCATTTACGTTTTTCTTTGGACGAAATGGCCATTCAGATCAAACGTCAGGTGACTTCCATTCCCGCGGGGGAATAAATGAATTTAATTTTTCCCGTACAATCAACGGGTGTTTTTTCTGGTGAATCAGGCGGGTTGCCTCCACCAGCAAGGCCTGCATCGTAGATGAAAAAGAGATGCGGGTCGTCAATTTTGCCGCCATGGGCAGGAAGAACAGGTTGGCAAAAATGGCACCGTAAAAGGTGGTAATCAACGCGGCTGACATACCGGAACCCAGGGCTTCTGTGCCGCCGCCTTCATCCCCGCCGAATCCGGCCAGCATGATCACCAGACCGATCAGAGTCCCGATCATGCCCCAGGCAGGAGCCATGGTTCCCATGGTTTTAAATAAGTCGGCCTGGCTCTTTTCCCGGATTTCCCGGTAATCAATACGATTATTCAAAATTTCCGTCATTTCATCCAGCGAGTATCCATCGACCACCATCTGGACCCCATCCCGGAAGAAGGGGTTCTTGATATTCCCCACTTCCTTTTCCAATTCAACGGTTCCCTTACGGGATACTTCCGCCACTCCCACGGCTGCATCCACCAGATCACCCAATTTTTGTTGTCCGCCTTTAAATACGGCGGCCATGGCCGATCCCAGTTTTAAGACCTCGGATAAGGGGAACGCCACCGATACGGAGGCGACCATGCCTCCAAATACAATGGCAAAACTGGAGGTGGATAAAAAACCAGCCATGCTGGCGTGGGCCTCGGTAGCCGCAAGATAGATTCCGCCTCCGATGGAACCAATTCCTACGATAATTCCAACAATGGTTGTAATGTCCATACGAGCTCCTTATTCCTCCAATAGACTGGTTGATTTCAGCCGGTTTTCATGCAGGGCCTTCAAAATATTACGTACATCTTCATATTCGGGATCTAAACGGAGCGCCAGATTCCAGTCAATTGTCGCTCGTTGTATATCGCCCAGTTTATAATAAATGGAACCCCTACGTGCATATGCCAGGGCCAGGTTGGGATTCAGTTCCAGCGCCTGTTCAACGGCCTGCAGGGCCCGGCGATAATCACCGGTATAGAAATAACGCAACGAACGGGACAGGTTACGCATGGCCTCGTTCATATTTTTTTCACCCACGTTCCGGTCGAGTTTCAGCGATCGCAGGGAATCTTCCAAGAATTTCGCCCGTTGTTCCTGGGCCGCCAGGCGAATCATAAGATTTCGCATTTCATTATCCATGAGTTGCATGGAATCCCGCAGAGTATGAACCTGCAAATCCGCCATGCGTAAGGTGCTGTCCACCTGCGAAGTGATCCCTTCCGTGAGTCCCGGCAGGGAAATGGTTTGTCCCTCCACCGGAGGCGCCGGACCCATTGAGGGTGAGGACGTTCCCGACGTTTTCACCGCCAGCGGAACGGCCATGTCCAGCCCCAGCGTAATTCCCGGGTGTCCGGACCAGTAACGTGAATTCCAGTCCGGTAATTTTTCAATGTGGGTGAACCCAAGGTTCAGACGGTAATCCGAGGTAAGGGGGATGCGGAGTCCCACGTTGATGCCTGTTCCATCGAATTCACCCACTAAGTCCAGCCCTCCTGATTTCGCCAGGTAGGGCGTATTGAGAATAAAACCGGCAAAAACACCGGCCTTCGTATTGTTCGCGGTCGTTGTGTCAACCGCCGGCAGCGTATCCTGAGGAGCCAGACTGCCGGTGCCAAAGCCCATATAGGTATTCATCTGGTAAGTCCCCAATTCCTTTTCGCTACTGATAACAGCAAAAAAGGACAGGGTCTTGGGATCAAGAGTCAGTCCCTTGTTGGGATCATTTTGAAAGACAATATCCTGGAGACCAATGGATACGGAAATATCATTATAGGTATAAATTCTTTGCTGGAGATGAAAACCGAATTCCACGGGAATGGTGGTCTGTACTTTTCCCAGGTTTGCCAGATTGGTTGTATCGGCCCCCATCACGGATGAAAAACCAAACAGGAAACTCTTTCCCAATTCCATGTCAAAATACACACCTTTGGCAATATTTACGGGATTGAGATTATGAATTTCCGATCCAAAACCGGTCCTGAACAGATAGGGACTGCGCGTGGCATAGCTCACCGGTATTTTCATCATGAACCCGGGGCGGGTATACGCTACCCGGGTCGTGGCCCCGGAGACGGAAAGAAGAAGGATTAAACAAAAGGTAGGAGTAAAGAGTTTTCTCATGGGATAATATCCGCTTTTTTCAATTCCATGGAAGCCAGTCGTGAATATTCACTGGAAGGAAATTCCTGAACCAGTCGGTGAAAAGCCGCCAGCGCCAGTTCGTCCTGTCCGGTTTTTCGATAGAGTAGTCCTTTTTGAACTAAAGCATCATCCACCCGATCGGAGGAAATATGCCGGGATAAAAGTTGATCCAAAAGGGATAAGGCCTGATAGGGTTCGCCCAACTGACTGTGGGCATCCGCCGACCAATACAATATATTGGCGGCAATTTCCGGTGTGGCCAGTGCTAAATCCAGATTATTAAAATGTTTCAGGGCCACCCGGTAATCTTCACGCTGATAGGCGAATACCGCCGCCATATACTCGGAATAATTCAGGGCCGGTTTCTTTTCCGGGGCGGGTTTTACTTTTTTAGATTGAGCTACGGGAGAGGAATTGTCCGACCCGGCAACCTCCACGGTGATGTTCTTTTTCGGGGGCTCTTTCACCGGGGCAATATCCGGTTTGGTTGCAGGGCGGGTGACGGATGCCGCCGGAGTCACCGGAACCGGTGTTTTGATATCCGCCAGCATTCCCTTCAATTCCTGGTTTTCATCCCGGAGCATGGAAATCTGTGATTGAAAGGACTGCTCCAGTACATCCATGCGCTGCTGAATCCGTTGCAGAGCATTCAGCATTTCCTTGGATGTGGCCATATAGACCGAGCCGCTTTCCACCTTTTTTATCCGTAGTTTAATTTCTTCCGAATTGGGATTCACCAGACGGTTGTACACTTCTTTTCCCGTTCGGGGTTCAATGACAATCCCCAGGTCCAGAAAAAAGATATCTGCCGCGGAAGTGTTGGTCTGACCCCTGGTTGGGGACAGCCCCAGCAGAACAACGGATAAAATAATTCCCCGGACAAATCTGTTTCTAAACATCAGCGTTCGCTTACCGTACCTTTATTCGTACTCTTCCCAGTCAATCACGTAGGAATACCCGATAAATGTGCCAAACGAATGGGGTACATAAAGCTCAAAATTTCCCACGGCTCCCGGAAGTAAACTGGCATCGGTGGTAATCCCTGATTCGAAGGTTTGATAGGTGCCGCGAACGAAAGTGGTCAGTGTCTTGGTTTCACCGCTCCAGTTTTTTCGAAATACAAAGTCAATCTTCACAAAATCGGCCCGGCGTCCGCCAATGTTTTTCACTTCACCGGAAAAGATGACATTTCCCTGTTTATCCTTGTTTTCCTTGATATTTCCCACCAGCACACAATTGGCGCTGTAGCGTTTATCCGCTTCCCGGTTGAGTGGGTTGGTGGAGGTGTATTTCGGTTCTGCCAGCTTGGGCATGGGGGGCGGTGAATAACTGTCGCGGATCTGTTCGGGAACGTACTCCTGCTGCTCTTCGGTAATGACGTTATCCACAATTCGCACGACATTATTCCGGTCAATAATCAAATGACCCACCAGCGTTTCCACCTTAAGACTTTTTTCATCCTGATAAATAATTTTCCCGAATACGGTACTGCCATTTTTCAGAATAATTTCTTTGGAATAGATTGATAGGGGATTCACCCACATTTTACTGAGCGCCTTCAGATCTTCCAGCTCCGCATTCAAATGTTTGATTTCCGAAGTCATTTTTTTGACTTCAAAACTCAATTCATTAATAATATAATCCCGGTCCTTGGTGACTTGTTCTTCCTCCGGAACCGGATTTTCCGCGGTCGGTTCTTCGGTAACTACCGGGGCGGCAGGTTTTTTCACCAGTTTTATATTCAAATCAGCGATGTCGGTTTTGGAAACGTTTATCGGCAGACTGGCAACGCCCGATTTTCCCGCATCAATCTGAATCGTATAGCTTCCGGGAAGGACGTTTTCGAACGCGTAGTCTCCCTTGCCAAACATCCCGCCCTTCGTTACCGCGCGCTGGACCTCGGCGCCTTCCGGATTTAACAAAAGGAGCACAATATCAGTTGCTTTCTCGCCGTTTACATCTACCACAGACCCTGAAATTTCAAAGTCCTGCGCATAGGACGCGACTGTAATAAAGGATGCAGCTAGAAGCAGGGATACAGTTCTTTTCATGTATGCCTCGACCATTATATTTACCTCGGATTTGTAAGGCACTCGGTAACTCCACTCACCAAATGCGATGGAGTTTACTTCGAAATCAATTATATGTCAAGGTAAAAAGCAAGGCTCAATTTTCCTATATATCCGCTTCTATACGCTTGGAATCAGGATTTAAAGTAACAATTGAAGTCCCGAATCATGGGAGAAAAGACCGTCTCATGATCCATTGTTCCGCTACCCGGCCAGAGTCGCAGTACGCATGAAAACATCCAATATCAAATATCCAACCGGGAATGACCAACAAGCGCGGGTTGTTTTCTCCATATGGGGATAAAGTATTACTCACAAATAACAATGGTTTCTGCGAGATAGTCCTGAGAGGTTCGACCGTTAGAATCAAAAAAGTATTGGAAAAACCCCATACCCAATTCAATTGCCGATGCTCCATATCCCAGAGACCGCTCCAGAGAATTCCATAACGTAATTTTTTCGTCGGCCAATGAAACAACACGAATCTTCATTAATTTTTTACCCACTGTTTTTCCATTGCTGAAATACGTATATAAACCAAAGTATAGAATGGGTATCAGGATATTAAAAATAATTTTACCATACCATGAAAACGTGTCGAATCTAAATGAATAGGTGGTAAAGGTACCATCGGTAGCGTTATACCAAAGAAACAGACCCACAATCAATAGCATCACCAGGAAAAGAAGAAAACAGATAAGCAAATCCGTGGTAAAAGCAATGGCCCTTTGTTTAAAACTCGCCAGTTTGAGACCTTCAAGCGCCTTAAGACGCTCAATTTTATCCAGTTTAAATATCTTTTCGCTCATATCAATCCCTTTTAAGAATAGATTTTACGGTGGAAGTTAACGTTACAGGTTTCTGTTCGACAGGTTTTTACATGGGTCAGTCTACTGAAATCAGACCGGATACTTTTTGATTTACAATTCGAAAATCTCACTAAACCTGGTTTCCGGATTATCCATGAACGGTTCCGCAGTCGGGTGCGCTCCGGTGAGGTCCCGAATGAATTACAGAAGCGACTTTTTCATCCCAATTCCTGACCGGTTTTGCCGGGCGCCAGGTCCCTTCGGTCCGGAGACGGTAAGGCCCAAACCCAGCGTTGTTCGCATAACTTCACAACTGATTCCGTCGATTCTGGACAGGTGAAACCCTATATTCTGAAAACAATCCCCTGGACAGATACTAGAAAAATCATATCGTTATCAATTTGGGATCCTATCCGATGCCGTCCAAAATGGATTTTCAGTATAAAAACGAAGATTTCATCACAATTCAAACATTACTCACCCCATTCACTTCGTGAAGTCCCTCCCGATAGCCATCGGGAAGGGGATTTAGGGGTGAGTTTTAAGTTGTTGTTCCAC
>JAADFQ010000132.1 GCA_013152835.1 FCB group bacterium | reverse complement strand
TCCAAATCCTGGTGCGTAGCCTCAAATTTCCGCAGTGCTGATCGTCGCTGTTGTTTGTACTTGTTGATCCCTGCCGCTTCTTCGAACATCCGTTTACGATCGTCACCACTGTCCGATAAAATTCCTTCCACCATTTTCAATTCAATCACCGAATAGGCGTCCGATCCCATGCCGGTATCGATGAACAGATCCTGAATATCCTTCAACCGGCAGGACTGACGATTGATAAAATACTCACTTTCGCCATTGCGAAAAATCCGGCGGCCGATTTCGATATCGTTATATTCCAGGGGCAGTTTTCCACTCACATTATGAACGGTAAGAAACACTTCACAGACGCCCAGCGGTTTATATCCATCTGCACCGTTAAAGATCACATCTTCCATTTTCCCACTACGGAGAATGCTGTATTTCTGTTCTCCCAATACCCAGCGAATGGCGTCCACGATATTGGTTTTCCCACAGCCATTGGGTCCCACAATACCGGTGACTCCTTCACCGAATTTCAGGGAAACTTTGTCGGCAAAGGATTTAAAGCCGTGGATTTTTAGTTCAGAGATATACATGGATATTGGTCATGAATTGAGGCGGGAAGTTTACGCAAACTTTTCCGTTTCACGAAGGATTGACGCAGCCGATTTATCCCGGTGGCCAGGTCATTTTCCTGCCGCCTAATACATGCAAATGGAGGTGATACACATCCTGACCCCCATCCCGGTTACAATTAAACACGGTCCGGTATCCGGTGTGATCAATTTTGTTATCCCGGGTAAGCTTTTGAACCGCCTGAAACATAGCGGCAATTATCGCCTGATGGTCGGGAGTCAGGTCATTTACTGTCGGAATATGATCCCGGGGAATAATCAGGATATGAATCGGCGCCTGTGGATTGATGTCCCGGAAAGCGATAACATTTTCATCCTCGTATTCGATGGTAGCGGGAATGTTTCCTTTGGCAATTTCACAGAATAAACATTTTTCCATTGTTGTACCTCAAACGTGCGTTTCATATTCAATTTGCCCGGTTGGCCGATGATAAAGTTACTATGAATCCGGCGGATAATATTTGGTTGAAATTATTCATTCGACTTCTGACAAACTTGCCACAGAAATTAAAGAGGACACAGAGGAATTCTGTCAGGAACCGTGAATTACGACAATCGCAAATCTGCCAGGCTCTCGATTATTGAATATCGAACAAGGATTTACGATTGATAATGGGAAGGGTACATTTTTATAGTTCCGATAAATCAGAACTCCGGCAAGTAAAACCGGTAACCGGAAATAGACTATTCATGAACATCTCTCCGTCACTCTATCATTCCAATTAAATAATTACTCCGTACTGATTACGTCTTTGACATGTGTTCTTCAAACCAACTTTGAAGATGGATTGACCGTCCATACGAAAAATATCCACTATACAAATAGTATATATTATTTTTCTTGTTTTCTATAATATTTTTCCGATAGCTTTCCGGTGATTCACACACAACACCGGAGGCCTTTATGAAAAATATCAATTCTTTAATCATCCCTCTTCTCTTTCTGCTTGCCGCCTGTTCTTCTCCTGACGGTGGTTTGCTTTCCTCGGACCCGGGTTTACGTTCATCTGCTCCCGTTTCGGTAGCATCCGCCAAAACGACCTATCAACTGGCGGGACAAATCCAAAGTGCACCGGCGGGAACGCAAATCGTTCATGCCGATAGCAGTGTTCAGACCGCCGTGGTAGGGGACGATGTATATATCAATGAAAGCGTTAAAAATACCGTCGGATCAGCATACAAGGTTGATCTGAACGGTAATTTGATCATCGAATCAGACCCCACTATCGCGGTAACGATTACATCCCCGGTATCCGTGGATTATTATTATCACCAGGATTGGGTTGCCGTGAATCAGGACATGACTGTTTATACGTCCCAAATACGAGTGGGCGTTAACGGTTCCTGTACCCTGACAACCAAGGCGACACTGGTCCTTCGCTCAGGATTCAACGAAAATGAATAGACTGCTTTTTCAACCACAACTACATTCCCTCTCCAACATAACCTGGTTGATTCCGCAACCCGGTCTTTCCATCGATGAGCGAGTCCTGGTCCAGAATGTGGAAGAATTCCAATTTATGGATCTACTGATTGATCTTACCGAATCCAATTTACTAAAAGATGATTCGCTGCTTCCCAATCTGAATGATCTTACGGCGCTGACGGACCCCTTAATGAAGGGCTTGGTTCTCTCCGGGATTGGGAATATTCACTCATATTTCGGGAATTATGCCAAATCATTCAGTGCCTTTCACCAGGCCCTGAACACGATTCAGGGACATTCCGATCCGGAAGCATTGGCATTTGTGTATTCCAGCATGAGCAATCTTCTCAGGAAACTGGGTCATCGGGAAGCAACCCTGGTTTTGGCCGAAGAAGTCATTAAACTGTCCAAAACCGAGTTTATGAAATGGCGTGCCCGTGTTCAACGTTCCTTAGCCGGAAAGTATGGTAATGAATGGAGAAAAACCGTCAGTGAATTACGCCGGGCGGTGCGTTATTACGAGTCCATTCACAATGCGTTCAGGATGGCCGGTATTCAGCGTCATCTGGCTCATATTTATGCTCGCCAAAATGAGTATAATACCGCGGAGCAATTGCTGGATCAGGCTGAAAATATTGCCCGGCAGGAAAACCGAATTCACTTCCTCCATGAGATTAAAAATGATCGGGGATATTTACATTTCCTGCAAAAACATAACCGGGCGGCCCGTGCAACTTTCAGCGAACTGATCCGGGAAGCTCCGATTCCTTACCAGGAAGCTCTGGTTTATCAAAATCTGGGATTAGTAGAAATAAAAGAAAAGAACTTCCGGGCGGCCATTGCCTGTTTCCGTAAATCCCTGGCCATTACGGAACCCAACGACATGCGGGAACTGCTCCTGGAGGATTACCTTCGCCTGGCGCGATGTTACCGGAAAATCGGCGATGATTGCACGGGTTCCCTTCTATACGATAAAGTCTATCAGACTGTGCTTGCTGATCTGGAAATGGGACTCCCCCTGAATAGTTCCCGAAAAGCGGCCCTGGATGAAACTGTCCGGTTCCTGAAAGCACATTGCCGGTTGGAGGCCGACGATCCCCGGTACTTCGAAGGTCTGGAATCCAGTACTCTTGCTGAAGCCCGGATTTTATTCCAGCGAACACTTTTAACACTCCATCTCAGGCAAACGGAAACATTGAATGCTCTGGCCCGGAAATTAAGAGTCACACCGCGTGCGCTGCATGGATACCGGGTTCGCCTGGGATTACAAAGAAATTCGAAAGGCGGCCGTATACGGAATAATCATTTGACATCGTACGTGGAAGGATTCCTGCATTTCTCATGGAAGGAAGCCACGACACACTTCGAAGATGATTTTATTCGGTTTGCCCTCGGGAAACAGGGATTCAATAAACGAAAAACCGCAGACCACCTGGGAATTTCATACCCACAAATACTTCTGAAAACAGAACGACATCAATCAAAAGGATATCTCTCATGAAGGACGGAATTCTGATCGTGGATGATGATCACGCACTTACCACACTGTTCCAATATTATTTGCGACCCTTTTATGGTGGCAAAATTACCTGTGCATCCAACGGACTGGAGGCGGTACTCTTTTGTCGTAAACATACTCCGGAGATAATACTTATGGATCTGCATATGCCGGTAATGGACGGACTCACGGCGATACGTAAATTACGGACCATGAATATTTCCTGTCCCATCCTGGTCCTCTCCTCCTATACATTCAAAGATGGTGAAGAATGTCTGGCCGCCGGTGCCAGTCAGGTGATTCAGAAACCCGTCCGGGAAAAACGATTCCATGAATTAATCGGACAATTCATTCCGATACCCCGTCCGGTCGATACACGGGTCTGGGCGCCATAAGCAACGGAAGGAAAGACCGAAGTAAACAATAGCCACGGAATAGGGGAATATATTTTCGGAACCGCGAACGACACGAATTACACAAATTGGATATTGATTATTGGTTATTCGATATTGGACATTCAAGAGGGATTAAAAACTGAAAATTGCCTGTCCCGATGAGAATAGTCGTAGAGCAACGGAGATCCAGGCTTCCCGGTTATGATATAGGGCAAAATTTAAATTGATAGTAAATTGATAGTGATGTTTCCGGAAATACCTGTCCACGGCTAACCGAAGTTACCTATTCTCGTGGCATTGATTAGTCCCCGGGGTTCCCGATATCACTTCGCTCATCGGGATAAACTCCTCCCCCGGGGGATTGATTTATTATAG
>JAADFQ010000131.1 GCA_013152835.1 FCB group bacterium | reverse complement strand
CAGTAACGGAAGGTTACCTCGGGATACTGGGCCTGAGCCCGGTGGGCCAGGCTGTCCAGAATAATCAGATTATCCGGGAAATCGGTTTCCGGCAAGTGACCCCAGAAACAGGCGACCTGATCTTCCCCCTGGCTGGCCTTGATAAACAGGGTATCCATCAGATCCAGGTACCGTGCCCGGTTGAAGTGCACCGAACGCAGGTTCCAGCCGCGATCGCCGCCAGGGACCTGATAATCGTCGGGAGCCGGTTGAAAAGGCACAAAGGCGGACGGAGCCCGGGACCAATCATAATTGTTATCGATGGGTTCTTCCGTATCGGTGTGGACCTGAGGCCAGTCGTTGTGCATGCTGTACGGTATCCATTGATTCAATTCCGCCTGCCAGTCGTTATCCATGTAATGCCACCCACTGCGAAAGGAAACCGGAAATACATTTTCCTCCAGTAAATATTGTCCCAGGGTAACCGTCCAATCGTCCTGAGAATCGGTGAAGGTCGGTGCCTGATTCCAAAAATAATGACCATCACCGTTCAGGTCGGACCAGAGAAAGGTGTGATAATGAATCGATAATTCGTCACCGAACTGAGCAATCGCATCGCCGTAGTAATGTTGCATCAAATACAGGGTCATAGTATTGGGAACGGGAACATTGGTGTTGGTCGCATAGCGAAAAATATTTCCGCCCATCATCCACCAGGTCAGTTTCATGGGCGTTCCGTACGAGTCCAGCAGTTGATTCCGGAAAGCCGGATCCATTACGCGGGTCGCATTACGCAGGGGATTCAGGTACAAGTCCGGTGAGTATGTGTTGGCGAAGTTTCCCACATTCATACCTTCCCAAATGGCTGTATCGGAACCCAGAATTAAATAGACTTTTCCCGTGGCCGGCAGTTGCCCAACCAGCGTTAGAAAAAGGGTGGATCCCAGGGTAAAACGGTGAAAATAATTACGGTTCATAGGACGGCTCAGACGCCGGATCGGATGGTTTCCCGGGATCGACGTGCCCGGATCCGGTCGGCAATTGGAAAGGGAAGGTAGGACAGGAAAAAGATTGCCAGGGCTACCAATGAAAGCGGAAAGATATAAAACGGCCAGGGACCCATGAAGTCCAGGATGGACGCTGTGTCCGGCTTGTGGGCGATGAAAAAATAATTGGCTCCCAGAAGCCAGTCGATCAGCCCGATGGGCAGAAGTAGAACCACGGTTAATCCGTAGGTGCGAAACAGGCCCTGCAAGGTAGGGCGGTAACGGAAGATAAAGGTGGCGTACAACACGCCGACGATAATTAAACTGTGCGTAGCGAAAAATTCCCAGAAATAAAAACCGGGGAAGGGTTCCACCAGCGTCGGCGTCAGCAGGGATTGGGTGGCGCCGCCGATGCCCCAGTAATACATGACTTCGTAAAGACGGAAATTTTTATTAAATAACAGGACCGGAACCAGGGCCGAGGAAAAACCGCACAGGTGCAGGGGCAAATCATCCTGGATGGACCAGGAACCGTCATACATCCTGAGGAATCGCATGACGAAAAAGAAAAATACCAGGATTCCGGCGATGAACGTACGTATCCAGAAATCGACTTCCGGGGATTTACTGCGTCGGGCCCAGTAAATCAGGAGCAGTCCGGGAATCAGGGTGAAGAATACCCCGAGGGCGTGTTCAGTGCTGAATTGTACAAATCGCTGGTTCATTCCATAACATCCTTTATCCTGAGTGGAAAGAAGTTAACGGTAGTTCGGACCTTTTTTCCACAACTGACGTAAAACGGCGCTGACCGGAAGACAATCAATTTGGTTTCTCACAGACCGGCCAGTTAAGTTTCTCCTCTTTTTTTGATGAATACAGGAAATATTGATATGACAGCGACGAAAGATATTCAATTATTGGAACGATTGGCTTCAAAGCGGGACCAGTTTTTTACTGAAATCGGTTCCGCCATTATCGGGCAAATCGATGTACTGGACCATATTCTGGTGGCCCTGCTCTGTCAGGGACATACCTTGCTGGTTGGTGTTCCCGGATTGGCAAAAACCCTGATGATCAAATCATTGGCGGAATTGCTGGACCTTAAATTCAGCCGGATTCAGTTCACACCGGACCTGATGCCCAGCGACATCACGGGGACCGATATTCTCGAGGAAAACAGTACTACCGGGAAACGTGAATTTCGGTTTATTCAGGGTCCGCTTTTTGGAAACATTATCCTTGCCGATGAAATCAACCGTACGCCGCCCAAGACACAGTCGGCACTTCTGGAAGCGATGCAGGAACATCGCATTACGGCCGCCGGAACCACGTATGTATTGGAAGAACCATTTTTTGTGCTGGCGACCCAGAATCCCATTGAGCAGGAAGGGACCTATCCGCTTCCGGAAGCTCAACTGGACCGGTTTATGTTCAACCTGATGGTGGATTATCCAACCCGCGAAGAAGAAGTGGCGATTGTGAACTCCACTACCGGGAATCGCACTCATTCCCTGAAAAAGGTGATTAGCCGGAAGGATTTACTGGCCTTCCAGAACCTGGTGCGCCGGGTTCCGGTGGCGCCCAATGTGGTGGAGTATGCCGTCGATCTGGTGGCGGCGACCCGGCCCGATCAACTGGAAACCCCTGATTTTATCAATCAATGGGTGGAATGGGGTGCCGGTCCCCGGGCGTCGCAGTATTTAATTTCCGGCGCCAAGGCGCGAGCCGCCCTGGATGGTCGTCCATCGCCGGATATCCAGGATGTTCAGGCGCTGGTTCTGCCCGTGCTGCGCCACCGGGTGTTGTTGAATTTCAACGCCGAGTCGGAGGGCATGAAAATCGATGATATTCTCCGGAAGCTGCTTGAGGAAAAGAAACTTTCCTGACCCAAGGCGATAAATGACGGTTATCGATAAACGCCAATATCTTCAACCGGAGATGGTGGCCCGGCTGAATACCATGTCCTTGCGGGCCCGGCTGGTCGTGGAAGGCTTCATGGTCGGCTATCACAAAAGTCCCTATCATGGATTCAGCGTTGAATTTTCCGAACATCGCGCCTATGGTCCCGGCGATGAAATCCGTCATATCGATTGGAAATTATACGGGAAAACCGATCGGTACTATGTGAAGCGCTTCGAGGAGGAAACCAATCTCCGCGCCTATATTTTACTGGACACCAGCCGTTCGATGGACTTTAAAAGCAATTCCGTCTCCAAGTTGGACTATGGCAGCTATTTAACGGCCGCTCTGACCTATTTACTGCTCAATCAGCAGGATGCCGTCGGCCTGGCCCTGTTTGACACGGCCTTGCGAAGTTTTGTGCCTTCCCGCGGAACCCGATCCCATCTTAATGTGGTATTATCGCAGTTGGATCAATGCGTTCCTGGTGGGGATACCCGCCTGGGTCCGGTCCTGCACCAAATGGCCGAACGATTCAAAAAACGGGGATTGATTATTCTGATCTCCGATTTGTTGGATGACCCCGCTTCCATTGTTCAGGGATTGAAGCATTTTCGATATAATAAACAGGAAGTAATTGTTTTTCATGTATTGGACCGCCAGGAAGTGGAGTTTCAGTTTCGCACCCGTACCCGGTTCCGGGATGCGGAAACGGGTCAGGTAATCACTACCGAGCCCTGGCAAATCCGTGAAGCCTATCAACAGCGTTTATCAAGATTCCGTGACACTATCCGTCGGGAATGTGGCAGCATGAATGTGGATTATGTACCGTTATATACGGATGATCGGCTGGATATTGCGCTCCGGGAATTCCTCGGAAAACGACAGAAATTAGGGTAACTCCTTATACGGGTTCCGTCCCTGACGGGACGAGGATGTTTGGTCCGCAGAATGCTATAGATATTTAGTCCCTACGGGACTTTTTTCAATCATATTGAATCGCATGCCCGGTATTACAGGATTTCAGACCAAAGGCTGTTTCTGCACGCAGATGTAACGTTCCGTTACAGATTGGTTATCCACGATATGCTCCGTCGGGAGGGATTTCACGAAGTGAATGGGATGAGTAACTATTGAAATATTATCCCGATATGGAGAAAACCACCCCGATGACTATCGAGGATGGATGAATCCTTTTCGATCATCCCGGGATCGGGATGTCGCCCTCATGGGCGTACTTTGCCAGGTACCACAGGATTTTCCCGTGACTGCACGCCTTCCTGCGCTAAAGCTTTGGTGGAAACGCCCTCATTCTTCGCCAGCCTGCCCCACTCCGTGAGTGGCCGGCAGGGGAGCCGGCGGGCCTGCACGTCGAAGTCCCGATAATTATCGGGACGTAGGCGTGGGGCTCCATAAAAACAGTGTTTTTATACTGAAAATTCATTTTGGACAGCTAT
>JAADFQ010000130.1 GCA_013152835.1 FCB group bacterium | reverse complement strand
TAAATATTAGTGATCAGTTTTGCTGGAATTGTGGAAACCGAGTCATCCACCGGAATTGAACCTGGTTTTCTTCATTGCAAAACAGAAAGGAGAACTGAAAACATGACCGTTTGCGTCGGAGCGCTGTAAGACAGCCGGACTGAAAACTATAAATCTACTTTCGGGAAAAAGGATTCGACCATTTGTTCCCGTTTATTGATGACTCGTTTAGCTAGGTGAGCCAGGTCTTCGGCACCCAGCATTTCCCGGATATCCTCACGGATCACCTTCCATTTATGGTGCAAGGGGCAGGGAACACTGTCGGAACAATAGTCCAATCCGATCACGCATTGCTCTTTTTCCGGCGGTGGGCCATCAACCGCATGGACAATTTGATTTAAATAAATTTCATTGGCCGGTCGGGCCAGTTTTACACCGCCATTGCGCCCCCGGACGGCGATAAGTAAGCGATGTTTGACTAATGTTTGTGAAATTTTGGCTAAAAATTGCTGGGGAATATTATAGGCCTTGGCTATCCTGCTGATCATAATCGGATCGGGCGAATTTTCTTCGGCCAGATAAATCATGGCCTGGATGGCGTATTCTGCTGATTTGGAGTACAACATATTCAGACAATTAGGTCTTAATAAAAGTAGGAAGAAGTGAATTCATCTGTCAAGGTGGATTGTTACGGATCGCAGATGAAATCGGACCGAAAAAAAGAAACCACCCAACACAGACAATCCCAATCCTTTCAGGGCAAAGGCAGGAGCACCTGAATTGAGACTGCAGAAAATAATGGCGACTATGATTCTGAATATCCATAAGGCAGGACACCCTTATTTACTTTCCGGTTTTTAGTAGGCAACCAAAAGGAGTGAGGCAGGAAATAAAGGGCGATACCTCGGGATACGGACTGCTGCGTTGAGTGGAATTATTAATGAACGTTCCCCCTTTTTGAACTTGAAAATTTTTTCAAGCCGATGGAAAGTTAGGTGTGAAAAGAATGCACTGCAAGTGAAATAAGATAACAGCATCCGGTTTGAATAATTAGCCTGTAAGCAATTGAAAAACAGAATAATTCATTGGTAAATGGATACCTTGGATAATCCCCGTATTTTAGATAATTTACTGTTACACATAAGCTCAACTCAGGATGGAGGAAAGCCGTGAAGGGGATTCAATTATTTTTTTATTCGTCATTATGTATATTTACAAGATGCTTTGGTATTGAATTCATCAGTGCTGATTCATCATCTGATATGTCCTGCTCCGGAAAAATAAATTCCCTGCAGATCACCGCCGATACCGTATATCATGGAAATCTTCCAACAATTATAAATAAATCGGATTTTAGCCGCAGTATTGTTCCTGGTATAAGTTTTAATAGAACCATAGCGGGGATATCTTTGATTACCAATGACAAACAAACCTATATGGCTCTCGCTCCACCGGTATTCTTAAATAAAGATACACTTTCATTCCTTACCGTAAACAACCAGTATGAAATTCAAAAAATGTTTTTACGGACAAATGAAGTCGCAACAATTGGATTTAATAAAATATATAATCGTTTGGCAGTAAGCGATTTTTCCATGCCGATCTTGGGTTGGATCTTATGGGTAAACCTGGGTCGATCATCAGTCTTCGAGTTTTATGAAATAATCGGAAGTACCGGTGTTTTACTTCTAAATACAATATTATCGTCCGGAGGGAAGGGTCATATTGTATATTCCGCAAGTGATTACCAAAAATTGAAATACGGCCGTCAACTGGGATTGGCCATGTCTTTTAATGCAATTAAGACCAACAGTGCCAACCGTGATCTACTTTATCAGACTCAATATTCCGATTATTTGGATGTCTGGAATATCACTTTACGCTCGAGGCGTGCTTTGTCATGGGCCACGTCATCTTTTTCTGTATCACGAGGGAAAAGCTGGTTTAAAGAATCGAGTTCTTATTATTCCGATTCTATAAAAAAAGAATTAACCTATTTCACAGTTAAAGCGATGACCGAATACGACGTCTGGACTCAAAATAGATTTCGGTCAACAATCGGAATGGGGATTTGGGGCTATTTCGCTTCCGGCTCCACTGTCCCCGAATATGATCATTCCCATTTCAAAGCGCTGGTGGAGATGGGAGTACATTTCAGGGTTTCCCCGACGATTACTATTGGTGGTTTATATCCAATTACCTTGTCGGAAGAGGATCGGTATAATCAACAGTTTCAACCCACTCCGGCCATCCAGGTGATATGGAATCCCGGGGCTATTTTTCCGGATTACGAATCCGAGTTGGGGCAAACACCGAAATTTTTTCTATTCTATTCGGATCGAATCGTGAATAAGGATTTGTACAATGAACAAGACGATACATATATCCATATATCGGAAAAAGTACCGGTTTGGGGATTTCAAATTCACACCACGATAAGTGACCAGTTGGTATTAATTCTTCAATTTCGTCAATCGTATACCTATTCCAATGAGTATTTGGATGTCTCAAGTAATCGTGTTCGGAAAACAGTGGTGAGTGCAGAGGCACTGAAGTATAATTATAAATTAAAACCAATTCAGTTGGGTTCGTTTGCGTTTACGCCAGGAGTTATCGCCGGCGCAGGTTTCGGTAACGCTTATTCATCCGATTTCACGATCCCTGTCGGCATTTCAGTTGATTATTCTTCCAGTAATTATTTTTCGACCTGTTTACAGATGGAAGCGGATATTATGGAGTTAATGGAATCAACCGGGGAAGCCACCGGAAATGACTTCGCATTTACGTTTGGAATTGGTTTCCCCATCGGATCGGTTTGGAGGTAAAATGAATTCATTTTCAGAAAAAACCAGGAAGTTGTTGAGCGCTATCTTGATTATATCGCTTCTAAATCTATTTTTCGGATGTGCGTTTCAGGTTCAAAACAGAACCATTCCACTGGGTGCGCCGCTGATCATTGAAAAAAATAATGTAGTCATTCTTCATATCGGACCCAAGTCGTTTCAATTAACTGATGCTAAAATGGTCTATCCCAATCTGGTGGGCAACCTGGCACCCTATAGACCGCCAATATTTTCGTCGGCCAAAATCAATGAAGTTCATCTCTATCTTTCCGCGGATAAAATATTGAAACTGGGAGAAAAAAACAGTACGCAAATTCCCCTGGTTGATATTCAAAAAATTGAAGTAGTGGATATTGACATTGGGAAAACCATCCTCTATTATACACTGGGAGCCGCCGTGAGCGCAGGGTTGTTTGTCTTATTGGTTGCCATTTTTAAAGAATCCTGTCCGTTTGTCTATGTGTATAATGGGGAAGACTATGCCTTCGTCGGCGAAATCTACAGCGGAGCCATCTATCCCAATCTGGAACGGCACGATTATTTAGTACTTCCTGATGCGATCGGTCAAGACAGGACGGTGAAAATCCGTATCACCAATGAAGTCCGGGAGATACAGCATACGAATATGACGGAATTGATTCTCTATGATCACAATCCGGATGTACAGGTTTTGACTGATAAATATGGTCAGGTCCATACTGTTTCTTATCCGCAAACCGCTGATTCCGCCATAACCCTGAATGGAGTGCCACTCGGTACGGAACTGTCCTTCAGAGATTCGGTTTCGTATAGCAATTTTGCCATGGGCGGCACGGAATCACTTGTGGATGGTGTTATTTTGAGTTTTACACGTTCCGGGAATGCCGATACCGGGAAACTGATTCTTCGGGGAAAAAACTCCTTCTGGTTGGATTATACGCTCTCCACACTGGCGGATGAGTTAGGAAACCGATATGAAAAATGGCATTTGGATCAAAAGCAGAAGAGTCGGGAAACCCTGGTTCAACAATCATTGGACAATGGAATTCCGTTAAAAGTATACCTGGAAAAAAACGGAAAGTGGGAATATGTAGATTATTTTAATGTAGTCGGTCCAATGGCGTTAAAAGATGATATCCTGTCTTTAAACCTGGAGGGAATACAAGGTGAGACAGTCCGGGTAAAACTGGAATACGGTTTCCTGTTCTGGGATCTGGATTATGCAGCCATGGATTTTTCTCCCGATCAATCCGTTAGTGTCTATTCCTTACCCCCGGTCTCTGCTGTTACTCAAACCGGTGAGAACATGGTAACGGTTCTATCCCGGGATGATTCTTTATACTATGTCCAACCGGTGATCGGCGACCAGGTCAATTTAACATTTGAGATACCGGAAGTTTCACCAGGGCAGGCGCGGACAATGGTCCTTCATTCAAAAGGCTATTATGAGGCCATTCGTGATCCCTCGGGAACTGCAGATCTGGCCCGGTTGCGGAAATATCGTAAACCCGGTGGTCTTATTGAATATTCCCGGGATCATTTTCGACAGTTATTGAATCAGGAATGATTGGGTAAACTACATTTTGGATAGCTTTCCCGTTCAATGAACCAGTCCAATAGTTTTATTACCGGTCGCTGGGAATTCCAGATAATTAGACTGGCTCTTCGTATCCGGATTCTGATTATTGCTGTTTTTGAGTATAAAAATTTACGGGAAGCGATTCAGGCCCTGCGTCACCTCATACAATTCCGTCAACGATTCCAAAATGAGTACAGTGTATTGAAATATGCCAAATCCGGAAGTCGGTATTTCTTAGGACCGGTTATCCCCGGTTTTCCGTCAAAGGCCTTTACGGAATTCATCAGGAACGAACTCCGTCAGCGTACAACATCGGTCCATGATTCCCATCGGATCATGACCATGATTTTTACTATGACCACGAAGTGTTCTTTCCGTTGTGTGCATTGTTACGAATGGGAAGATTTGAATAAACCGGAATATCTGAGTCTCGCGGAGTTGAAAAAAGCGCTTAAAACCTTTCAGGATTATGGCGTCAGCCAAGTTCAGTTAAGTGGCGGGGAGCCACTGAATCGCTTTGATGACCTGGTGGCCTTGCTTTCCTCCGCGAGCAGCGATACGGAATTTCGGTTGCTGACTTCAGGATTCGGGTTAACTCCTGATCGTGCTCGTGTCCTCAAAGCGGCCGGCCTTACCGGTGTTAACATCAGTCTTGATTCCTGGGATCCGGATCAGCATAACATCTTTCGTGGCAATGGGGAAAGTTATCGCTGGGTGGAAAAAGCTGTCCGGAATGCCCGTTCAGCCGGGCTTCAGGTCTGTCTATCTCTGTGTCCCGTGAAGGAATTCATTACCGAGGAAAATTTATTCCGGTATGCCAATCTTGCCCGGGAAATGGGCGTCGGGTTTATTCAAATACTGGAACCGCGGGCAACCGGGCATTTTCAGAACCAGGATGTCAGTATTTCTGAGGATCATTATCGTATTCTGGAACAATTTTATCTTAATCTGAATACGAATCCTGAGTACCGGGATTATCCGATTGTTGCCTTTCCAGGGTATCATCAGCGAAAATTCGGATGTTACGGCGCCGGTATTCGCTATTTATACATGGATGCGCGGGGACGGATTCATTCCTGCCCTTTCTGCCGAACGCCCGTTGGAAATCTGATGAATAAACCGCTTTCCACTTTGATGCCGGTTTTGCAGTCCCGCGGATGCGGACAGTTTCAATCCTCGGCCAGTGTCTTCTGAATCCGACTATTGATTCAGTGACTTGGTTACCGAATGGATTTATCCGTACATGATAACCGGTTTGAATAAATATTTCTTCAGGGATTGGTCCTGATAATCAACCATCTTTAACCGAATGTGTAACCATTATCGATGATGTCCCTCAAAACTATAGTTTGGAACTCAAAAACAAAGTAAAAATATCTTGGAACTTTTTTGGAAGTTACCGTAATTAATACTTAATGAAATTGAAAATCACAGCGATCTTTAATCTGGCCTTCATGCTTAGCGTCAATCTGGCGCCGCTGATGGGGTCTGATCTGTGTCTGACATCCAATATTGATGACCAAAATATGTCATGTTGTGAGATGGCTGGATCCTCTGCGTGTACGATGAGTTTTCACGAATGCAAGGAGACGCCGATGATACCCCTGATCACGGCTCCGATATTGAAAATCACGGTTCAAGCTGATTTTGTAGCCTGCTCATTACCGATTTCTGTTGAATATACTCCACAGGAAAGAAATTTCTTTGCTACTTTGATCCATTATATTCTTCCCCAGCCGCCCCCATCCTATTCATCCCCACTCCTGATTTAGACTAATCTTCACGGTCTGGTACCGGACTTGTAAGCAGGTACGCCCTTTTGGTATAAGCCGATGTTGGCTTTCCCATAATGTTTTGTTAGTAATGGAGAATAATTTTGATTAGTCCAAAAATAAAATTTGCAATAATCCTAACCGGTTTGGTTTTGTCAGGTGTGGTCGCTCAGACTCCGGAATGGGATTCCACTTTAAAATTACTTATATCGGTGAACCCCGAGGTTAAAGCCGCTGATCTACAGGTCGCGGCAAAAGAGGAAGCCATTCAGGTTGCCGGTGTGCTTCCTGACCCTAAACTTGAATTCACAACGGCCCTGGCACCGGTGGAAACACGGGATGGTCCCATTGAAAACCAACTCATGCTGGGTCAAATGTTTCCCCTCTGGGGAAAACTGGACCGGCAGGAAAAGATTGCCGTATTGCAACGGGATCTGGCAATTCAGGAAGGAATTCGAACCCGGCTTGCCGTTATCAACCGGTTTGAAAAAAGTTATGCCAAATATATCCGAATCATTCGATCTCTGGATATATTGAACCAGTATTCCAAAGAACTGGAATCCTTTCGCACAATTGCTCTGACGCAATATGCCACCGGCCAGGGACTCACGCAACATCCGATCCTTAAACTGCAGATTGAGCAAACCCGTATTGAAACCAAAACCAATGCGTTAAATGGAAACCGGGAAGCGCTTCTACAATCATTTATAAGATTATTTAATGGTCAACTTGATACCTCTGGTTTGCAGTCGTTGGTCTGGACTACGCTTAGCGAAGAAAATAACGACGCCTGGGTGTCGAAAGCGTTTGTTCTCAATCCTTCCCTGAACGCCATCAAAATCCAGGAATCCATCGCAACCCTGAAGCGTGAATTAAATGAAAAACAAAATTTACCGGATTTAACAACCGGAATAACCTATACCGTTGTGGGACCGACATCGCTTCCGGGTGCAGTTTCTTCCGGGAAGGATCCGCTGGGTATCAAACTGGGTCTCAATATGCCGATCTGGTTTAAACGGAATAAAGCGCGGGTGGAATCCGCCCGGCAGGTTGAACGATCCATTCAAATAAAAACCACGGATGTGGAAAACAGGGTCACGGAGTCCGTGGAATCAATTTTAGCGGATTTGGATCAAATCGGGGCCACGGTTGACCTCTATGAGAATCGTCTGATTCCGGAAGCGGAACAGATGTTATCATCGGCCTATGCCGCCTACAAAACCGGGAAAATCAGTTTCCTGGATTTACTGGATAGTGAGCGAATGGTGGTCAACCTTCGTCTTGACTATGAACAGGTTGTTGCGAATCAAAGAATTGGAGAGGCAAATCTCCGTAAAGCAGTCGGACTGCTGGAAGTTGAGGAATAAAATGAAAAAACTATTTTCAATGAAAACAATTTTAACGGGCCTGGTTATTGTCACCGGGCTGATCGTGGCGGGATGCAGTTCTGAAAAGAAAGCGGATGCCACCCCGGCACAAACGACCGAAAGTACGGAATTGTACACCTGCGGAATGCACCCGAATGTCATCCAGGAAGGGCCGGGCGACTGCCCCATTTGCGGAATGAAGTTAAATCCGTTGAACGGTGGCGGAACTGCCGCTGCAACGACGACAGCAGCCACGAATTCCTCGTCCGGTGAACGGAAGATTCTTTACTGGCAGGCGCCGATGGACCCGTCCTATATCAGTCCCAAACCAGGGAAATCCCCCATGGGAATGGATCTGATTCCCGTCTATGAAGGTGAGGAAGCCTTTGGCTCCACAGTAAAAATCAATCCGGTAACGGAACAGAATATGGGCGTCCGGAAAGCAACGGTTGAACGGAGAGATTTGACGCTTGCCATTCGAACCGTAGCCCGCGTTGAGACCGATGAGAGTCTGGTCTCACATATCAATACCAAAATCTCGGGCTGGGTGGAAAAAACCTATGTATCCACTACCGGTGAGCGGGTGAGAAAAGGGCAGAAATTGATCGAGATTTACAGTCCTCAACTGGTTACCGCCCAGGATGAGTATCTGGATGCGTATCACAATGTCCAGTCCCTGCCGGAAAATGGTGATCTCCAATTCAAGCAAAATATGAAAAACATCCTCCATTCAACACGAACACGACTGGAATATTTTGACATTTCCCAGGATCAGATTCGGGAACTGGAAGAAACAGGAATGGCGAAGAAGACACTGATTATCCGGTCGCCGTACGATGGATTCGTGATTACGAAACATGTATTGGATGGAATGGAAGTAAAACCGGGAATGACCCTTTATACGCTGGCCGACCTGTCCATCCTGTGGATTCAGGCGGAAATCTATGAATCGGAACTTCCCTGGGTGGCTGAAGATCAGAAAGCCACCGTCACGCTGCCCTATTTTCCCGGTGAATCCTTCGAAGGCGTGGTGGATTACATCTACCCGGTACTGGAAACAAAGAGCCGGACGATCAAGGTTCGCCTGGTGGTTCCCAATCCGGAACTCAAATTAAAGCCGGGTATGTATGCCAATGTCACCATTCATGCCAATCCGGTGAAAAATGTCGTTGCCGTTCCCCAGGAAGCGGTCTTGTTCTCCGGTGAACGAACCCTGGTGTTTGTTGCCCTGGGCGGAGGACGCTTCGCTCCCCGAGATGTATCCGTGGGAATTCAAAGTGGGGACCACTATTATGAAATCAAGGACGGCCTCAAAGCCGGTGAAAAAATTGTTCTGTCCGGACAGTTCCTCCTCGATTCGGAAAGCCGGCTCCAGGAAGGAATTGCCAAGATGCTGGCGAATCGACAAGCGGCTAAATCAACCCCCGGGGAAAATGAAAATTCCGCCGAACAGACGGGAAAAACACCGAAAGATAAGCCAGCTTCCGGGATGAAAATGGACATGGATATGAATATGAACATGGATCAACCCATGGATATGAAGGACAATCGTGATGATTCCCGCAAAACATCCGCCAGTATCTTTGATAGTGCCAAGGACGGCAACCTCACGTTTTATACCTGTCCGATGAAATCGCATTCTTTTGTGAAAGTGGCGGAACCGGGTGATTGCCCGAAATGCGGCATGCAATTGGTGAAAAAGACGATTAAGGTGGAAGCCGACGCAAAATGGTACACCTGTCCCATGCCGGAACATTCCTATGTTGTGACCGAGGCTCCCGGTGAATGTCCGGAATGCGGTATGGATCTGGTGGAAATGCCGGTCGCTCCGATAACCGATTAGGGAGTGGGGGAAATAAACCATGATTGAAAAAATTATTGAATGGTCGATCAACAACCGGTTCTTGGTCATTCTGGCGACCGTGTTTATCATTTTGGGCGGTTTCCTGGCCATGTCTACCACGCCCCTCGATGCCATCCCCGATCTGAGTGATGTTCAGGTAATTATTCAGACCAATTATCCCGGTCAGGCGCCTCAGGTTGTGGAAGATCAGATTACCTATCCGTTAACCACTGCCATGTTGTCGGTTCCATATGCCAAAGTCGTCCGGGGATATTCTTTCTTCGGAATTTCCTTTGTGTACATCATTTTTGAGGATGGTACCGATATTTACTGGGCGCGAAGCCGTGTCCTGGAATATCTGAATTTTGTCTCCGGTCGACTGCCTACCGGAGTTACGCCCCAACTGGGTCCCGATGCCACCGGTGTGGGCTGGGTTTATGAATACACCATAGAATCGGATGATCACGATTTACAGGAATTACGCTCAATCCAGGATTTCTATCTCCGATATGAGTTGATGTCCGTTCCCGGTGTCTCCGAAGTGGCCAGCATTGGCGGTTATGTCAAACAGTATCAGGTGGAAGTGGATCCCAACAAGTTGCTGGTGTACAATATTCCGCTGAATAAAGTCAAAATGGCGATCAAACGGAGTAACAACGACGTCGGTGGACGATTGGTGGAAATGGCCGAAACCGAATTTATGGTCCGGGGATTGGGTTATATCAAAGGATTGGACGATCTGGAAAATATTCCTCTGGGCGTGGATCAGAATGGAACACCGATTTTACTCCGGAATGTGGCGCAGATCCATTTGGGTCCGGAACTTCGCCGGGGATTGGCCGAGCGGGACGGTGTCGGCGAGACCGTCGGCGGTATCATTGTTATGCGCTACGGGGAAAACGCCCTGGAAGTTATCCGGAAAGTCCGGGAAAAACTGGAAGATTTAAAACTGGGACTGCCGGAAGGCGTGGTCATCAAACCGGCGTATGACCGGTCGTTATTGATCGAACGGGCGATTGATAATCTGAAAGATAAACTACTGGAAGAGAGCATTGTTGTTTCGCTGGTTTGTATTCTTTTCCTGCTTCATTTCCGCAGCGCCTTTGTGGCCATTTTCACCCTGCCGGTGGGTATCCTGATGGCCTTCATGGTGATGCGCTATCAGGGCATTAATGCCAATATCATGTCGTTAGGAGGGATTGCCATCGCCATTGGCGCTATGGTAGACGCGGCCATTGTCATGATTGAAAACGCCCATAAACACATCGAACGGAACCGCGGCAAAATGGATCATTGGAAACTGATTCTGGATGCTTCCAAGGAAGTAGGGCCGGCCCTGTTCTATTCGTTGCTGATTATTACCGTTTCTTTCATGCCCGTATTCACCCTTCAGGCCCAGGAAGGTCGTTTGTTCCGGCCCCTGGCCTTTACCAAGACGTATTCCATGGCGGCTTCGGCGATTCTGGCGATTACCGTGGTGCCCGTTCTCATGGGATATTTCATCCGCGGAAAAATCATGCCCGAAAAACGGAATCCGATCAACAAATTCCTGATCCGGTTGTATCGTCCCGTCATCCAGTTTGTTCTGCATTTCAGGAAGACAACCTTATTGGCCGGTTTAGCCGCGATTGCCATTTCCGTCTATCCGCTGGAACATATCGGTTCCGAATTCATGCCTCCGTTGAACGAGGGTGACTTACTGTACATGCCCACGACCGATCCGGGGATTTCAATCACCAAGGCCCGCGAAGTGTTACAGCAAACGGATCGGATCATAAAAACATTTCCCGAAGTTGAGCGCGTGTTCGGAAAGATCGGACGAGCCGAATCGGCCACCGATCCGGCGCCGCTAAGTATGATCGAAACGACGATTACCCTGAAACCGGCCGAGGATTGGCCGAAACGGAAACGGGTGGAACAATTTTATTCTTCCTGGAACCTGCCGGATGTACTCCAGGCTCCCCTGGAATATTTCTGGCCGGAAAACCGGTCCCTGACCATTGATGAATTGACTACGGAATTGAATAATTCCATTCAATTCCCGGGACTTACCAACGCCTGGACCATGCCGATTAAAACGCGGATCGATATGCTCAGTACGGGAATCAAAACTCCGGTAGGCATTAAAATCATGGGTTCGAATCTGGACACGCTTAATCTACTGGGTGGTCAGATTCAGGCTGTGGTTCAGAAAATTCCCGGGACCCTGAGCGCGTATGCGGATAAGGTGACCGGCGGAAATTTCCTGGACTTTGAGATCAATCGGGAAGAGGCGGCCCGCAATGGTCTCACCGTGGGGGATGTACAGGACATTATTCAATCCGCTGTCGGCGGTATGAATGTAACCTATACCGTGGAAGGACTGGAACGCTATCCGGTGAATGTACGCTACAGCCGGGAACTGCGGGACAACATCGAAAAACTGAAACGGGTCATTATTCCAACCCCAACCGGGGCCCAGATTCCCATTACTCAGGTAGCGGAAATCAAGATCAGGAAAGGCGCTCCGGTCATTAAGAGTGAAAACGCGCGGATGACCGGTTGGATTTATGTGGATCTGACGGGTATCGATGTGGGGACCTACGTAAAAAGGGCGAAAAAAGTCGTTGAGGAAGAAGTGAAAATACCGGCTGGTTATTCCCTGGTGTGGAGTGGTCAGTACGAATACATGGAACGGGCCAACAAAAGACTGCGCCTGGTGGTTCCGGTAACATTAGTGATTATTTTCCTGCTCCTCTACTTCAACTTTAAAAATGTGCCTGAAAGTGTCATTGTCATGTTATCGCTGCCTTTTGCGCTGGTAGGCGGAATCTGGTTCATGTATCTCCTGGGATACAATATGAGTGTTGCCGTCGGGGTCGGCTTTATCGCCTTGGCGGGGGTTGCCGCGGAAACCGGTGTGGTGATGCTGATTTACCTGGATCATTCCTATTTTGACCGTAAGAACCGGGGAATGATGAATTCGGTGAAAGATCTTTACGCAGCCGTCATGGAAGGGGCCGTAGATCGTGTCCGTCCTAAAATGATGACGGTGACTGCCATTATGGCCGGCTTAATCCCCATTCTGTTCGGGACCGGAACCGGGTCCCAGGTAATGAAACGGATCGCTGCTCCCATGGTTGGCGGCATGGTGACTTCAACCATCTTAACCCTGGTCGTTATTCCCACAATTTATTACATCTGGCGTGCCCGGGAATTGAAACCTCACGAAGAAGGAGAGTAATGCAATGAAAGAAATCAAAGCCTATATACGCTGTACCAAAGTCGATGAGGTCATCCTGGCACTGAAAGCAATCGGTATCCATGACATGACGGTCATCGACGTCATGGCCCTGGGACGCGGGATGATTGACCAGGATCATTATAAATATTCCATCGAATGCATTGATCGCTATTCCACCGTGTCCAAATTGGAAATTATCGCTGCGGATAAAAAAGCCGATAAGATTGTGAAAACCATCCGCAAAAGCGCCTATTCCGGAGAGCCCGGCGATGGCCTGATTCTGGTGTCTCCGGTTGAATTTGCAATGAAAATCCGTTCGGGAAAAGTCGATGAAAGAATATTGCAATGAACCCCGGTGCATGATTAACATGATCAGAATTGTTTTAATAATTATCCTATGATGGTAAAGCATACAATCCATATAAAAAATATGGTTTGTGACCGGTGTATCCGGGTTATCCGGGAAGAACTGGAGGCGTTGGAGTACACTGTATTGGATATCCATCTGGGCCATTGTGTTTTCACCACGGATAAGCCGGTGGATTGGGACGCGGTTCGCCGAGGTCTGAGTTCAAACGGCTTTGAACTTTTGGAAGACGAATCCCTGCAAATCATCAATAAAGTCAAATCGACCATAATCGACTATATCCAGAATGGCGATTTGGAAGAAGATCGTCAATCGTTATCGGATCTGCTGACTTCAACAATTCCGCGGGATTACTCCTCCTTAAGCCGTTTGTTTTCCTCCGTGGAGGGAATCACAATTGAAAAATTCTACATTCGGCAAAAGCTGGAACGAGTCAAGGAATTGTTAATCTATGATCAACTCACGTTAAGCGAAATTGCCTATCGGTTAGGATACAGCAGTGTTCAGCACCTGTCCAATCAATTCAAAAAAATGATTGGGCTCAGTCCCACGGATTTTAAGGCGCTGCGCTTTCCGAATCGGGTAGCCCTGGATAAGGTGACGCCGCATGAATCCTGATCAAAATTGTATACATGATTTTCAAGGTAATGTAAGAAAAGATTGGAAAAAATGGTTGAATTTCAGGTAGTCATGAAACCGAATTATTACAACCAAATGCTTTTGCAACCAGTGGGACACTGGGAGCGGATTTAGCAACAGGAGGACCAAATGAAGGATCTAGTATGTCAAATGGAGATAACTGCGGAATCAGCCGCTGATCAGGAAGTCTATCAGGGGGAAACGTATTATTTTTGTAGTTCATCGTGTGCCGGGAAATTCCGGGCCAACCCGGGAAACTATGTATCATCAGAATCGAGCGAACCGGAACCGGCCCACAACCACGATCATCATCACGATCATTCCGGGCCTTCTTCCGAACCGGCTACAGGAGAAGAATATGTCTGCCCGATGCATCCCGATGTGGTTTCCGATAAACCGGGGTCGTGTCCGAAGTGCGGAATGGCTTTGGAGCCTAAAACGCCCATCGTGAAGACCCAGGTCGAATACACCTGTCCCATGCATCCGGAAATTATTCAATCGGGACCAGGCTCCTGTCCGATTTGCGGAATGGCCCTGGAACCGAGATCAATTACCATTGAAGAAACCGAGAGTCCCGAACTGGTGGATATGACCCGTCGGTTCATATGGAGTACGGTACTGTCCATTCCGTTGGTTATTGTGGCCATGTTTGCAGCCGTTACCGGCCGAACCCTGGTTCCGGAAGCGTGGAGCAGTTGGCTGGAATTATTATTGGCCACACCGATCGTCCTGTGGGGCGGCGCTCCCTTCTTCGTTCGGGGTTGGGATTCCATTAAAACACGAAATTTGAACATGTTTACACTGATTGCCATCGGCACCGGTGTAGCCTATGTGTACAGTGTGGTTGCCGCCGTATTTCCCCATATCTTCCCGGATGCCTTCCGCGATGAATCGGGTCAGGTGGCGATGTATTTTGAAGCTGCAGGTGTAATTATCACTCTGGTCCTCTTGGGGCAGGTCCTGGAACTCCGCGCCCGGAATAAAACCAGCAGCGCCATCAAAGCGCTGCTGGGTCTGGCGCCCAAAACTGCCCGGGTCGTTCAACCGGATGGATCCGAAAAGGATGTCCCGCTGGAAACGGTCGTGATCGGGAGTGTACTCCGTGTCCGTCCCGGGGATAAAATTCCGGTCGACGGAGTTGTGACCGATGGCAACAGCACGGTGGACGAATCCATGATTACCGGAGAACCGCTGCCCGTATCCAAAAAAGCCGGCGATAAGGTAACCGGTGCTACGGTAAACGGTACCGGTTCATTCCTGATGCGTGCCGAACGGGTGGGCAGTGATACACTCCTTTCGCAGATTGTTAAAATGGTGAGTGAGGCCCAGCGCAGCCGGGCTCCGATTCAGGGTTTGGCGGATAAAGTGGCCGGCTATTTTGTTCCGGCCGTCGTCGTGGCTTCCATTGTTACCTTCATACTCTGGGCTCTGATCGGCCCTGAGCCGCGCCTGGCTTATGCGCTGGTAAATGCGGTCGCTGTTCTGATTATCGCTTGTCCCTGCGCCCTGGGTTTGGCAACGCCCATGTCCATCATGGTCGGTACCGGACGGGGAGCTTCAGCTGGCGTCCTGATTAAAAACGCGGAAGCGCTGGAAACCATGGAAAAAATTGATACTTTGGTCGTGGATAAAACAGGAACCTTGACGGAAGGAAAGCCGAAACTGGTTTCAGTAAAACCGGCCGAAGGAATGCAACGGGAATCTATTCTGCAATGGGCCGCATCCCTGGAAACTCAGAGTGAACATCCGCTTGGAAATGCCATTATCGAAGGCGCCCGATCGGAGAATCTGGAATTGCTGCCGGTGGAAGACTTTGAGTCGATTACCGGAAAAGGAATCCAGGGGAAAGTTGCTTCCAAAAAGATTGCTATCGGGAATTTCCGATTGATGGAAACCTTTAATATTAAATGGGGTGACCTGACTCAGGAAGCGGAAGCCTTGCGCGTTCAGGGCGAAACCGTCATGTTTATCGCTGTTGATGGACAGGCGGGAGGCTTGCTGGGTGTGGCCGACCCGATTAAACCCACAACCCGCTCGGCGATTGAAGATCTCCTGGCGGACCATATTCATGTGGTAATGCTTACCGGTGATAACAAAACCACCGCCAGCGCGGTCGCCGATAAGCTGGGAATTACCGATGTGGAAGCCGACGTATTGCCGGAGAAAAAACACGAAGTTGTGTCCCGGCTTCAGGCCGAAGGACACCGGGTGGCAATGGCCGGCGACGGAATCAATGATGCTCCCGCCCTGGCACAGGCGGATATCGGAATTGCCATGGGGACCGGAACTGATGTGGCCATCGAAAGCGCCGGTATTACCCTGGTGAAGGGTGACCTGACCGGGATTGTCCGGGCACGGCATCTGAGCCGGGGAACCATGCGTAATATCCGACAAAATCTGTTCTGGGCCTTTGTTTACAATGCCGTTGGCGTGCCGGTAGCGGCAGGCGTGCTGTATCCCTTCTTCGGGATTCTGCTTAGTCCCATTATCGCCGCGGCCGCCATGAGCTTCAGTTCCGTATCGGTAATCAGTAATGCGCTGCGGTTACGACGATTAACCCTCTGATGGAGATAAAGATGAAGAAAAAAGCAAAGTTCAGTCGCGAAGGAGTTATTTTAGGGGGACTGGGAGCAATATTCCTGACGGTCATGGTGTTTGGTTGGGTTCAAACCAACCAAACCGGTCCGGAGCCGATTATCGCCGACAATAATCCACAAGCCTATAGTCTGACGACGATGGAAATCGCCGGGAAATTTGATTGTTCCTGTGGTGCTTGCCAGGAAGATACGGCGGCCGATTGTCAGTGCCCCACGGCCAAAGCGACACGAAATTTCATTGAGAAAAAAATCCGAAGTGGCATGGACGAAAACGAGATCATTGATCAGGTTCAGAGCACCTTCGGGAATTATCGCGGATGATCCGATGAAAAGATCGGTGTCATCCCTCTGTTATCAAACAACCGAAAGGAGGCAGAAATGATGTTTCTGGCCGACTCAGCCTTCGGGCTGATATTAATTGCATTGGGCGTTGGATTTTGGGTCCTGGTAAAGTCCCGAAGCGCAGATCTGGGTAATTTGAAAGGATTGGGGACGTTTTTAGGATATTTCATCATCGTAGTATCCTTCCTGGTCCTGTTATGCGCCGGGTATTATACCACCCGCTACTGGGAAGACGGTCATTTCCGTTCCCCCGCAGCCGTCACCATGCCCATGATGGGTGGTGGTATGATGGGCCAAATGCATGGCGGAATGAAAGGCAGTATGCATGGCAATATGATGGGCAATTCCATGTCCGGAGAAATGCAGGGAAACTGTATGAAAATGATGCAGGAAAAGATGGGAAAAATGGATATGGACGGCGGCGATGGAATGAAGATGGATAAGCCCATGAAATCCATGATGAAAGAACATAACAAGGATAAATGAACAATCCTGTACGGGGTGGATGAGGAATATTTTCTCATCCACCCGGAGGTGAAAGAAGGTAACAATGATGGGAATGTATGGCTTGGGCGGCGGTTGGATGATGGTATTCTGGTGGGTAATTATTTTTGCCGCTATCATTGGAATTATCAATCTGATTAAACGCAATCAGTCCGAAAACACCGTCGGAGAAACCGCTCTGGATATCCTCAGGAAACGGTATGCCCGGGGGGAAATCGATACGGGCGAGTTTGAGCGTATAAAAAAAGAGATTCTTGATTCCTGACTCAGACATTTGTGGAAATTAATTAAATAAAATGGGGAGAAAACTCATGAGTTATTATTTTAGTAAAACATTGAACCAGTCTTTTGACGACGCGATTGATGCGGTGACGGAAGCACTGAAAAAAGAAGGCTTTGGTATCCTGACGGAAATTGATGTTAAGGCCACGTTAAAAAAGAAACTGGATGTGGATGTCGCACCGTACCGCATTCTGGGAGCCTGCAATCCGCCCTATGCCTATCAGGCTCTCCAGGCGGAGCCATTAATCGGTACCATGCTGCCCTGTAATGTTGTGGTCCGGGAACTGGATTCAGGCGCGATCGAAGTGGCGGCCGTGGATCCCATGGCTTCCATGCAGGCTGTGGAAAATCCCACGCTGGGCGAGGTTGCCGCCACGATTCGGGAAAAATTAGAAAACATCGTCGCTGCTCTGTGACCGGTCGGACTTCCGCTTTCGGTACACAGGTAATATTATGATTCCCGCATTCCGTATTCTGTCCGTCTTGCTGGTGCCCGGTGCCCTGGTTTTCAACGGATGCATGGGGCCGGGTATGATGATGTCAACCCGGATCAGTCCCGAACAGACCTCCGTGAAAGCACCACCGGAACCGCATCTGGAGACTAAAAAACTTCTGGATTCGGTAGTGAATCAAATGCCGGGAAAACTAGACTCAATCCGATCGTTGGCAGTCATTCAGATTACCGGCAATTCCGGCGAATCGGTGGATGACTGGATGATTCCGTACCTGGAGAATCAGATGATCTCCACGACCGATTATGCGGTTGTGGACCGGTCTCTGATTGTGAAGATCATGGATGAAAATTCCCTGAACCTGAATGGGCTTACACGTTCATCCGAAGAATGGAAGGGCGGTGAATTGTTACCGGCCGACGGATTGGTGACCGGGGTATTTACCCGATCGCCTTCCGGAATGGAATTGATTTTAAAAATAATCTCCACCCGAACCGGAGCGATTGTCTGGTCCGCCTCGGCGAGTTCACCATGAACCGAAAGGCGCTAAAAGTGAGCGCCGGGTTTTTATTCGCCGCCGCCCTGATTTTTCTGAACGGTTGTGATTTCGCCGGTTCAGGACGACCGGAAATCCTGTCGATACGACCTGCGGACGGTGCCACCGGAATTGATCGGAATACGGATATACTGATCACCTTCTCCGAACCCATGGACCCGGAATCCTGTGAAAAACGATTCCAGTTGATGATCGGGGCAAGAACAGTATTTCCCAGCGGGGAAGAAGGGCTGCCGGGACGTTTTTACTGGGACAATTATTCCCAGACCATGACCTTTGATCCGGACAGCGCCCTGGGGTCTCATATGGACTACTCCATCATTCTGAAATCCGGAATGAAAGCGCATCACGATGGTCATTCCATGAATCTGATGGGTATGCGGGATCATGGATTGGAAACGGATTCGGGGATTATTTCGATGTTCAACACGGAATAAAATCCTGAGCCGGAACCGGTTGTGGAATGGAAAAGATTTTGAAATTGAAGCGTGACTTCATCGTGACCCTACGTCACAACGGGGAAGGGACGGTCTGGTCCTGGCTGCCCTTCCCCGTCCTAAAATTTGGGGCCGGGAAACGATGAAATGAAAGGAAAACAATGAAAGCAATCTGGATCGCATTTGGCGCCATCTTTATCGCCGAATTAGGCGATAAAACGCAACTGGCTATTCTGGCGATGAAAGGGAAAGGTTTATCCGGATGGGGACTGTTTATCGGCGCCATGCTGGCCTTTGCCTTGTTGACCGGATTGGCCGTGCTGGTGGGCGAGTGGCTCCATGCTCGCATCCCCGGGGAAATCATTGAAAAAATTGCCGCGGCCTCGTTTGTAGTCATCGGGGCCTTAATGTGGTTTGGCAAACTGTAAATTGAGACGAAAGGAATATCAATGAAAACAATAACGATACTCGGAATTCTGTCCCTGGCGCTGGTAGTTACGGCCTGCGGACAGAAAAAGAATCAACCGATGAGTGATAAGAAATCCTCCATGGAAATGTCCGGCGGAAAGATGCAACGCGATATGTCCGGAATGGACATGAAGAACATGGATATGAAGGATATGAAAAACATGGACATGAAAGGCATGATGGGGAATCAGAAAGCCGCGTACTACACCTGTCCGATGGAAAGTCATAAGAATGTCCGCAGCGACGAACCGGGAAAATGTCCGGAATGCGGCATGGAATTGGTGAAAGTGGTGGAAACCACGCCGGACAATGCGGATTTCTGGGGCTGCACGATGCCCGAACACAGTGATATCCGCAGTGATAAACCGGGGAAATGCCCGGAATGCGGCATGAATCTGAAACCCATGAAAATGGAAAAATCACCATCCTGAACCGGATCAAATGACGATTATCCGCTTACTACGGGATGGTCGTTGTTAAATCGTAACGTATGGTTTGTCCTCCCTGAAGTTTTGTTCTCCCCCGCGGACTTCGGGGAGCGGCAAACCGCCTTAAGGAGTAAGGCATGAGTTTACCTGAATGGGCGCCGGGCGTCCACCCTCTAATTATTCATTTTCCCCTGGTGATTTTGCTGGGCGCCATCCTGGTGAATCTGGGCGAATTATTTATCCCCTGGCTGAAGCGACAACCGTGGATCGGAACCGCCTTATACGGTATCGGATGGCTTACGGCAGGAATTGCCTGGCTGGCGGGACGCGAGGCCGCGGATGCGGTCACGGTGGCCGATGAAATTCTTCCGGCGATTTCACGCCATTCCGACCTGGCGACGCAGGTGCTGATTCTGTTTGGAACGGTCCTGGTGATCCGGCTGGCAATTAATTTTCTCTCCATATCCTATCGCTATGCCATCGGAATCCTGGCGTTGATCGTGGCCCTTGGGGGCGGTAAACAATTGGTGGCTACGGGAGATCAGGGCGCGAAGCTGGTGTACAAATATGGCGTAGGCGTTCAAAAATCGATTTTGGAAGAAAAACCGGCGGTGGCGGATTATTCATTCATTGCGGACGACGCGAGTTGGGATTGGGTGTTGAAAGGCGCCGTTCCGGCCTTCGACTCTATCAAGGGGCGCTGGGTAGGGGATACCTCCGACTGGAAAAAAGTAGCCGAAGGAGAACGCTCGCTTGATGCACAGGAAACCGTGGCCTTTTTCTCCCCCCTGTCGCTGGAAAACCTGTCCGGAAAATTGTCTCTGGAAACCGACAGCCTGGGCGGTATGGTGGAATTGTTTTACAATTATAAGGATGAGGGTAATTATGATTACCTGACCCTTTCCGACGGCGAAATCCGCTTGGGACGCAAACAAAAGGGGAACGATAAAATCTTTGAATCAAAATCGGTTAAAATCCCCGGTTTTCTGACCATGAAAGTCGTAGCCAGCGGCAATCATTTACGGGGATACGTGAATGATGAACTGGTGATTCACACGCACAAACCGCCGGAAGCAACGGGCGAAACCGGATTTCGCATTTCCGGACCGGGGCGGATTCGCCTGATCCAGGCCGGGTTTAAAAGTCTGACCGCCGCCGAGCACTAATGAACGGGCACTGATAGGCGCCAATTCCTCCCCCGTTTGAGGGAGAAAACCTTCGGATCGTCGGATTCCCGCACCTTCCACAAAGACGGCCCGGAAGAACATTCTTCGACATTGCTCAGAATGACATTGAGTAGCGGTGAAAGCCCTGTCAGGGGCGGAATATCTATTGCCGATATTACTCACTCCTAAATCCCCTTCCCTCGTTCCATGGCTC
>JAADFQ010000129.1:49115-60356 GCA_013152835.1 FCB group bacterium | reverse complement strand
AGATTCCATGAAAATTATTCGGGAAAAATTATCCGATCCAAAAGTAAATCCCCGGGATGTGAAACGAGACTTGGCCCGGGACCTGGTCACGTTATATTACGATGAAACGACAGCGCGGGATGCGGAGGCAGAATTCGACCGGATATTCATCAAAAAGGACATTCCCGACGATATTCCGACGGTTACCCTTAAAACTTCGATTCCCCTGGTGGCTCTCCTGGCCAGGGAAAATTTGGTTTCCAGTAAAACGGAAGCCCGGCGTTTAATCAAACAAAGAGCGGTTCGAATTAATTCACAAGTCTGCGATGATATGAATATGATGATTGAACCGGGGGAGAAAACAATGATCATTAAGGTTGGAAAACGACGTTTCTTAAAGGTGGTATCTTGAAAATATTAATGAAGAGTTTATCCCTGGTTCTGGTGGTTTTATTTATTCTAACCTGTAGCCGAACTCCGGCAAAACCGCGCCTGGTTGTATTTCTGGTTCTGGATCAGTGTCGTCCGGATCTGATCACGCGTTATGAACCGCTCTATACCGGGGGATTACGCTGGATCCTTGATCATGGATTGGATTGCACTCAAACGTACCATGATCATGGATATACGGCCACGGGACCGGGACATTTCACCTTGGCCTCCGGGCAATATCCGGGACCGGCCGGAGTATTGGGAAATAACTGGTGGGACCGAAAAACGCAGCAGGTCCGGTATTGCGTTGAAGATAAACAGGCCAAGATTTTAGGAGGTGAGGGCGAGGGTCGTTCTTACCGCCCGTTTGCTACAACCGCTCTCGGTGATTGGCTAAAGGCAGAAGATTCGTTATCCAAAGTTGTCAGCGTTGCAGGAAAAGACCGGGCCTCGGTTTTTATGGGTGGACATGATCCCGATCTGGCCGTATGGTATAATTGGGACGGTCATTTTGTAACGTCCGATTATTATACCGATTCGATGCCCGAATGGCTCACCGCATTTAACGAATCAATCCATATGGAAACCTACCGGGATTCAATTTGGACCAAATCTTTACCCGATTCCCTGTATTTAAAGTATGCACGGAAAGATTTTTTCCCCGGTGAAGTGGACTCATACCGCAAAGACCCCTATTCGCCCGTGTTTCCGATTGGATTTGACCATGGCGACGAAGTGAAAAAGACGTTAAACAGCATTGGCGGGACACCCTGGCTGGATCAATTTACATTGGAGGCTGCCCGGGCGGCTATTCAGGCGGAAAACCTGGGGCAGGACGAACATCCCGACATTCTGTTTCTAAGCTTATCCGGCGTGGATTGGATGGCGCATTATTTTGGTCCTTATTCCCAGGAAATGATGGATAGTCAAATTAAGCTGGATCGACGGTTAGGGAAATTCCTTACCTGGCTGGATCAGTCTGTGGGACTGGAAAATGTTTTACTGGTACAAACCTCCGATCACGGCGGATTGCCCTTGCCGGAATATCAGTCCAAAATCAACCATCAGAATGCGGGACGGATTGACGCCTCCATTCGGAAAATTGCAAACCAGGCCCTGGAAGATAATTTGTACAAAACCACGGGTCTTAAAAAACTGGTCGTTCGTCAGGGACCCGGGTATTACATCAATCGAAAGTTATTGGCAAAAACCCGAATTCCCCGGAGTGAAATTCTGGAAATCATCCGTACGTATATTGAACCAGTTCCCGGGATCGATCGTGTTTTATTCCGCGATGATATTCTCAAAGCAACGCCAACGGATTCACTGGCGTTTTGGCTGAGTCATTCCACAAATCCGGAGGGTCCCGATGCCTGGGCGTTGGAAAAACGTAACTGGGTCTGGAAATACCCATTCGGCACCGGACATGGTTCCCCGTATGCCTATGACCGCCATGTGCCGCTCTATCTATGCCGTTCGAATACCCGGTCAGCGGTGTTTAATCAACGGGTGGCAACGGTGGATATTGCACCGACGCTGGCCAGGTATCTTGGGGTGAAGCCTACCCATGATACGGATGGGCGGGTTATTGATGATCTGGTCACCTATTTGAAAGGAAATTGAAATGCTCCAGGTAACTTCCATACGGAAACAATTTCAGAATACGTTGGCCGTGGATGATATTTCATTCCAGGTCAACCCGGGGGACATTTATGGCTTTCTGGGACCGAATGGCGCCGGGAAAACAACGACCATTCGAATGCTGATGGGAATCATTAAACCGGATTCAGGTGATATTACACTCGAGGGGAAAGACATTAATTCCGTACCCCGGCAGAAATTTGGGTACCTGCCGGAGGAACGGGGCTTATACCAGAAAGAAAAGTTAGGGGATGTGCTGAAGTATCTGGGATTATTGAAAGGGCTGACTCCTGCGGAGGTTGGGGCAACCGTTCAACACTGGCTACAACGGTTCGAACTGGAGGCCTATGCGCAGCGCAATATCCGGGAATTGTCCAAAGGAAATCAGCAAAAAGTTCAGTTTATGGCAACCTTAATTCATGATCCTCAGTTGATAATCCTGGACGAACCTTTTACCGGACTGGATCCCATTAATCAGATGCTATTGAAAGAAATTATCCAGGAACTAAGCGCCAAGGGTGCTTCCATATTATTTTCTACTCACCAGATGGATCAGGTAGAACGCCTGTGCAACCGGATTTGTCTGATCGATCAGGGCCGCATTATTGTGGAAGGCGATATTAACGATGTCAAAGCTCGGCACCACGGTCGGAACGTGGATATTCTTTTTTCAGGTTCACTTTCCAAATCCGATTTGGCAGAGTATATGACGCGCGTTGAATTGGGTAAAAATCGTTTACGCGGCGGATTAACTTCGGATTCACAAACGTTTTTAAAATGGATCAGTGATCAGGTGGAAATCCGGTCGTATTCGGTAACGCCACCAAGTCTGGAGGAAATCTTTATTGCAGAAGTGCAAGCATCCAAAGAGGGGCGTGCGGCATGACCTATCAAATTTTCAAATGGGAATTCATTCGTCGTTTAAAGTCCAAATTATTCCTTTTCACGGCTATTATTATCCCTTTGTTTATATTGGGGGCGATGATTTTACCATCGGTGCTCATGACCGGGGAAAGCTCCGAAAAAACATCAATTGGTATTATCGATGAAACGGGACGGATCGCCGATACCTATATCCAGAAACTGGCGGCCAATTATCGCCTGAAAGATGGTGAACCTGAATTTGATGTGCAGGTCTCGGAAGATGAAGACAAATTGCGATCCTTGTTGCTGGATAAAGAAATTGATGCCTTTCTCATCTTCCCCGATTCAATCCTGGATACGGGTAGGGGAGAACTGTATGTTCGATCAGCCAGTAATTTTAAGACCAGTGATGCCCTTCGCCGGACGTTGAATAAGGTGATCCTGAATATGCGATTGAGCCAATATCATCTGGATCCGGCGATCGTTAATCAGATTACTCAGCGCGTGAATTTGAACACATTTCAGGTTTCCAGCGCCGGGGAAACGAATGCCAGCAATGAATTGGTGGATTTTTTCATCCCTTTCATTGCGATGATGATTCTTTACATGACGATTTTATTTTCAGCCCAGATTCTCCTTAGAAGTGTAATTGAGGAACGATCATCCCGAATGATAGAAATATTATTATCAACGGTAACTCCCGGTCAGTTGATGCGTGGAAAAATACTGGGTCTGGGAGCGCTGGGCCTGGTTCAATTATTTTTCTATCTGGCAGTGGGATTTATTGTTGCGCTTTACCAGGGGCTGGATACCATTAAAATTGGTTTCATTCTTTCTATGATGCTGTTCTTCATTCTTGGGTTTATCTTCTATTCAGGCATATTCGCTGCTCTGGGAAGTATTTTCGATTCCGAACAGGAAGCGCAACAGATCAGCGGTATGATCTCCCTGGTGATGGTCGTTCCCATCGTACTGGCCACGTTTTTTATCACGAACCCTACAGCGTTAGCAACCAGAATTCTAACCTTTGTCCCACCGATCACGCCGTTTTTAATTGTTTTAAGAGCCGGCACTTCCTCCATCGAAATATGGGAACAGGTGGTAGCCTTCATTGTTATGATACTCTCGATTTGGGGTGTCCTGAAAATTTCAGGAAAGATTTTTCATATGTCGATTCTACTCTATGGGAAGCGAATAACATTACCGGAGATAATACGCTGGGTACGGTCCTGAATCGGAATGGCGAGAGTTTTTCGATTTCCGGCTAACCCAATTGTCTTCTGTGCGACAATTTTTGTGTAACCATCAGGCGTAATTTCATCTATGATAATAACCCGTTTTAGTCATTGCCGGTAAAAAGGTTACGTAGAATTCGACAGATCAAGTAAATTTGAGTCATTCAAATTTCTATTCATCTTACAATAAGGAGAATCCATGGCAGAAAACGTATTCGAATTTACCGACCAGAATTTCGAATCTGAGGTTCTTCAGTCTGGTAGCCCGGTTCTGGTGGACTTTTGGGCGGAATGGTGTGGACCGTGCAAGGTAATTGGTCCCGTAGTTGAAGATATTGCCAATGATTACAAAGACCAGGTAAAAGTTGGAAAATTGAACGTTGATCATAACCAGCAAACTGCAATGAAATATGGAATTCGTAGTATTCCCAGTTTACTGGTGTTCAAAGACGGATCCGTTTACAATCAAATTGTGGGATCCGTTCCCAGGGAAAGAATTACAAAACTATTAGAAGAGGCACTTTAACAAACATCTTATGAATCGGAAAGTCATCATCATCGGTTCCGGGCCGGCCGGCCTGACCGCCGCTACGTACACGGCCAGAGCAAATTTAAAACCAATTGTTTTCGAAGGCATGCAGCCGGGAGGACAATTGACGATCACAACGGATGTGGAAAATTATCCCGGATTCCCGGAAGGGATTATGGGGCCGGAATTGATGGATCGGTTCCGCGCACAGGCTCAACGTTTTGGAGCGGAATGTGTGATGAAACAAGTGACTAAAGTTGATTTTTCAGAACGACCCTACCAAGTATGGGTCGGAGACACACTCTATACAGGAGAAGCGGTTATTATTTCCACAGGAGCTTCGGCCAAAACGATGGGTCTGGACTCTGAAATGGAATTAATGGGGTACGGCGTTTCGGCCTGTGCCACTTGCGATGGATTTTTTTACCGGGATAAAAAAGTCCTGGTTGTCGGTGGCGGCGATTCAGCAATGGAAGAGGCGACCTTTTTAACCAAATTTGCCTCCGAAGTCTGGCTGGTTCATCGACGAGATGAATTCAGAGCGTCAAAAATCATGGCTAAAAAAGCCCTGGAAAACCCCAAGATTCACGTGCACTGGAATTCAGTAATCGACCGTATTCTTGGCACCCGGGAAACGGGTGTCACCGGAGCCATCTTAAAAGATACAAAAAATGGTTCTACCCGCGAAGAAATCTGTGATGGAATATTTTTAGCAATCGGTCATCGTCCCAATACGGATTTGTTTAAAGAGTATATCGATTTGGACTCAAAGGGATATATCCAAACCCTCGAAGGACGCAGTTTGACCAATATTCCGGGAGTGTTTGCCTGTGGTGACGCCCAGGACCACATTTATCGCCAGGCGATTACGGCCGCCGGGTCCGGTTGCATGGCCGCCATTGATGCGGAACGGTTTTTAGAGTCTCACGACTGAATCAACTTCCGATTCATCCTAATCTCAAAAAGGAGTGAGTGATGAATCAACGTAATAAACTTATTTATGAGGTCACGGATCTAAAAAAAGATTATGGATCACGGACCGTTTTACAAATCGGCCGGCTTCAATTCCATCCGGGCACGATTTATGGTGTTATCGGAGCGATCGGTTCCGGTAAAACTACATTATTAAAAATCCTGGCCGGCATAGAACGACAAACATCCGGTACGCTGAAATATGATGGGGAAGAATTCAAAACCACCTGGCTGGGAAAAATTAAACCCATTGAGGAAATTTATCTCGCCAGCGTGGAAACGCTTCCCGAATCACAGAAGATAAGCCAGATTGTTCAGGTCGTTCATCCGGGGAAAGTCGACCGTATTCGGGGACGATTTTTCTCACGGGGTCGTTTTAAAGAATTCTGGGATATTCCGCTGAAAAATTTATCACCCGGTGAAACTTCCTGGTTCAAGAAAGTCTTAGCCGTGGAAAGCGATCCGCGGGTGCTGTTAATTGATGATTATGGAACCACAATGGACAGTGTTATGGAACGTGATTTCCGAACCCGAATCCTCAAAATGAATCGTGAGCTGGGAACCACAATTATTCTGGCCGCGCCCGATGATCATCGTATTAAAAAATTCGCCGCCGTCCTGATTCACCTGGATAACGGACATGTAGCGAAAATTCGCCCGGGGATTTCGAAAGCGCCACCGAAGCGCTATTGATGGATTGAGATCTACCGGTTTACTCTATTCTCCTCGTTTTCTGGAGCATACAACCGGCGTGGGACATCCCGAAACGCCGGGACGTTTGACGGCAATTCTCCGGTATCTGGAGAAAAAACAGCTTATGGATTCGCTCATCCGGATTCCGATAGCCGTCAGTAACCGATCTGTTTTGGAATCTATTCATCCCTTGGAATATATCAGTAGAATTGAAACCGCCTGCATCAGCGGACAATCGTATGTGGATACTCCCGATTGCGCAATCGGATTTGACAGCTATTCAGTGGCCCTGGCTGCGGCGGGGGCTGCCGTACAGGGCGCCAGGGAACTGATTTCCGGGAACATGGATAATGGAATGGTCCTTACCCGGCCTCCCGGACACCACGCCGAAGTTCGTCAGGCTATGGGGTTTTGTTTCTTTAATAATGTTGCTCTGGCGGCTGAATACGCCCTGTCTCAGGATACAATTGATCGCGTAGCCATCCTGGACTTCGACGTACATCATGGGAATGGAACTCAGCATATTTTCGAGGATAATCCCCGCGTCTTATACGTCAGTTCTCATCAATTCCCATTTTTTCCGGGAACCGGAACGCGGGATGAAGTTGGCATAGGAACCGGTAAAGGTTTTACACGGAATTTTCCCCTGTCGGCGGGTGCACGAGATCAGGTATTCCTGGATATTTTCAGGAATGCGGTGCCGGATATCGTTTTGCAATTTGATCCTGATTTAATCCTCCTATCGGCCGGATTCGACGCTCATCGATTAGACCCCATTGGAGGTTTGCAAATATCTACGGAGGCTTTTGCCACCATCACCGATGTGTTTAAAACGCTGGCCGATGAATGTTGCGAAGGGAAATTGCTTTCCGTACTGGAAGGTGGATACTCCTTTGAAGCGTTGGCCGAATCTGTCTATTTTCATTTAAAGGTACTAATGGAATGAGAAAGCTCACCCGTTCATCTGAAGATCGAGTCCTGGTAGGGATTTGCGGCGGATTCGCCGAATATTTTAATCTGGATCCAACGCTGGTTCGAATCGTGTGGTTGTTGTTTACATTTTTCAGCGGTGTCGGCCTGGTGGCTTATGGGTTGGCGCTGTTTTTTATTCCCGAAAAACCAGGTACTGATTTTTCTTATCATCCCCGGGAAGTCATACCGGGAAAAGAATCACCCTGGAGTTATGTATTTTTAGCACTGATCATTCTGGCTCTGCTTCGGGGAATTCCGCTGTTCGGGGGAATCTTTCATCTGCTGTTCTTTGGCCTCTTTCGTCTCATTCCGGTGATTGTCGTCCTTGGTATCCTCTACTGGGTGGTTACCAGTCGAAACCCTGATTTCAGTTTACAGAAGGTGGACTGGCATCTATCAAACACTGACCGTCTCTTTCTTGGCGTGTGTGGTGGATTGGGTGAATCACTGAATCTGGAACCGGTCATCATCCGGATTATTTGGGCGCTGGGATGTTTATTTATTGGTCCGATTGGGATCATCCTTTATTTCCTGGCGTATTATTTTTTATCGAAAAAACCCGTAATTCATGAATAAACAGTCTATTTTAGCAACCTTAGCGCAGTTTGAATCAAAAACTATTCTGGTGATAGGCGACCTGATGCTGGACGCCTATATCTGGGGGGATGCGTTGCGTATTTCTCCTGAAGCGCCCGTACCGGTCGTGAACGTTGCTTCCCAGGATTTCATGCCGGGAGGCGCCGCCAATGTGGCCCGGAATCTCAGGAGCTTAGGAGCTAATGTTCTGGTATGCGGACTGGTGGGGAAGGACCCGGAGGGGGATCGCCTGATCGGTTTGCTTACCCAAACCGGGATTCAGTCGGATTTGATTCTTCAATCGTCTGATCGTCCTACGAGTGTGAAAACACGCGTCATTGCCCGCGGCCAGCATGTGGTTCGATATGATCGGGAAATCTCCGACCTGATCGACGAGCGCGCTCAAACTGAAATTATCCACCAAATCGCAGAAATTCTGGATACAGTTGACGGGATAATACTGGAAGATTACAATAAGGGGCTATTTTCTGAAAACCTGATTTCCAAATCGATTAAACTTGCGGGAGAAAAGGGCCTTCCGATTTACGTTGATCCGAAAAAGAGATTCTTTTCCTCCTATCGGAATATTCGGTTGCTAAAACCAAACTGGGGGGAATTTTCCAATGTAATCGGTTCATTTTCATCGGAAGATGAATTTATTGAGCAGGGAACGGCATTCCGCAAGCAGCAGCACATTGATACGTTGATCGTGACTCGTGGATCCGAAGGAATGACCCTTTTTAATGAATCGGGAATTCGGACTATCCCCACCCATGCCCGGGAAGTTCACGATGTATCCGGTGCCGGCGATACGGTGATTGCCACGTATGCTCTTTCCGATACAACCGGACTATCTGGTTTTGATTCAGCATCCATCGCCAATTTGGCCGCCGGGATCGTGTGTGAAGAAGTGGGCGTAGTCCCCATTACTACAGAAAAATTAAAACACCGAATACACGAGTTAATTTCTGATCAGAGTTAGACCATCCCTTGCCTTGATTCGTCAGAATTTAAAGGCCGTTGTACTATTTATTTTCGCACTGCAAGCGCTTGGTGCACAGCCTGCGCCCCGTTTTGAACCGTTTGACTGGGTCTTATATACAAGGACCGGTCCCTTGTTATCATTTTCCGAAGGATTTGAAATTGTCTATATCGCCACCGGCCGGGGCGGTGTATACCGCTGGCACAGTTTACGGAAACAATTTCTGGAGCCGGTTACGACAGCCCAGGGATTGATGTCCAACACCTGCCAGGCCGTCTATTATGATCAGGCCTCAGGAATTTTATGGGTCGTAACCCCGGGCTATCTGGAATACAGTTACGATGCGGAAGGAACCTGGATTCATCGCTCATTTGAAGAAATGGGATTATCGCCAAATATTCAAATTGACCGGATGGGTTCTTCAAAAAATTATCTCTGGTTGTTTGCCGGGAGCCGAGTTTTGAAAATGGATCGTGTGGGCGGTAATTATCTGGGACAGACCAGCGGTCCGGATGAACCCCTGATATCAATGAGTTCCGGTTCTCGATATAATTTCGACGTACCGGAAAAACTTCGCGAATATTCCGTCACGGATGGATGGTTGTTCAACGGAAATGATCTGATCGACATCGATGGTCGTACGGAACATATCACCACGATCTACTTTGGTAAATATAATGACCAGTATTTGGGGACTGATCGCGGAACGTTATTGATCGGGGACGGAACCCTGGAAAGTTTTCAACCAATTCACACTGGCTTGTTGAACAGTGGTGTGGGAGATTTGCTTTTGGGTCGGGAAATCCTGTTGGGCGGATCGAATACCGGTGACCCTTCCGGTCTGACCTGGTTTAATCCGGCACAGGGCACCTACGACTATCTGGAGAGCGAACTGGAGATAAATCTTCCGTCACTGAATATTTCACGGATGATCCAAGGTGGTCAGGATGTCTGGGTAGGGGGTAATGATATTGTTGTCTATAATCTGAAGGATGAATTCTGGAAATCGATTACCAAACCGGTTCAGGGCGGTCGTATAACCGGGATGTGCTATGCGGGTGGATATTTATGGATGAGTACGGATTTCGAACTCATGAAAATTGATACGTCCCGGAATCAGATAATTTCATTCAATGTTCTGCCCCGGAATTTGAATACACCGGTTTATGGAATCGCTTCCGATGGGGAAAAGGTCTTTGTCGTCTCCGACGTGAACTTTTATTCGATTAATCCGGGAACAAATGAACTTCGCGATGAAAGGATTTATCGACAATTAGGTTTGAAACCGGGTGCCATTCGTTATGAAGCCATTCAGTCCCGGGGGTCTCAATTATTGCTGGCCACTACGCAGGGGATTTATTATCGGAAGAATCCAATAAGCGAATGGAAACTCATAATTAATCCGACGTTATATGGCGCACAAAAAGTCCGAACCCTGGACTGGGATGATAATCTGGGGATTTTGAATTTGGGAAACCATCTGGTTTTGTTTACCATGGATGGACTTATCGCCCGGGATTATTCTTTTGATTTCATTGGTAAAATAAATTGTACGTACATTGATCACGATGATGTATGGCTTGGAACTACTAAGGGATTAATTCAATTCAATTGGAAAAACGAACGACTTAAATGAGAATCCTTATCATTCTGCTCATCCTCATTGGTGAACTGAATCCGTTATTCGGAGCGGACCCGTTTAAACGTAAAACCGAAAAGAGGAATATTGATCATTTCAATATTGCCGCCTATCCGCTTCCGGTGGCTGGAAGTGATTCGATTAAAGTAATGGCCTATCTGGAAATCCCCCACTTGGCGCTTCAATTTATCAAACATGACTCGACATATAGAGCCGATTTTCAGGGAACGATTACACTTCGGGATGAGGACGGGTATCAACATGGAAGGAAAATCTGGAAAGATTCCGTCGTAGTGGACAGTTATATATCCACCATTTCATTATCGCTTTCAACGATAACCTGGTCCACGTTTATTGTCCCTCCGGGGAAATATCATCTCGTGGCCCAGGTGATGGATATGGATACAAAAAATACCGGTGAAAATAAAGGTGATTGGGATCTGACTGTTTTCGGTGAGGAAAATTCCATATTCCCGCCGATCATCCTGATTGAAAAACCCGGCGATTGGGGTTTTGAAACCGGCGTTATCCCGGTGATTAATCGTGAAATCCGCACTCTTGACGATTCCCTGGAAGTGTTGGTGCCTATTAAAACGGAGGGGGATGCCACCCTTCGGTTTAATTTGATTGAAGGGGATAATCACCGTGTCTGGTCCAAGTCCCAAATTGTCAAATCGTCCGTTGAACAAGAATCAATTACCTTTAAGCTGCCCCCATCCCTGTTTGA
>JAADFQ010000129.1:0-49006 GCA_013152835.1 FCB group bacterium | reverse complement strand
TACAGCAGATGGTTTATATTTTGGATGATAAAGAACGGCGTAAGTTGAAAGGTGCGGATGGTCAGAAACGGGAAGCCCTGTTTAAGGAATTTTGGAAAGCAAGAGATCCGAATCCTGATACGGAACAGAATGAGCTCATGGATGAATATTATCGTCGTATTAAATATTCCAACGATCATTTTTCCGGGTTTTCTGCCGGATGGATGACGGATATGGGCATGATCTATGTTCTTTTCGGACCACCGGATGAAGTGGAACGCAGCGCCAGCACCCAATCCCAGCGAAATTATGAACTATGGTATTACCACCGGATAAATCGCCAATTTTTATTTATCGATTATAATGGGTTTGGGGATTACCGTCTCGATGTTCCTTTAGTGGGCGATCCCTTCCGCGGTCTTTAATGCTGGATTACTTTTCTCACAGCCGGCTGCAATCATATAAAAAGTGTCCGGCACAGTTTTATATCCGTTACATAGAGGGTGTCCGGAAACCCGATGAAGGTATCGAAGCGTTTTTGGGGAAAAGAATTCACGAGACATTGGAACACCTGTATTCCCGACAACTCGCAACAGAATTTCCCCCTTCTCTGGATACGGTACTGGCTTCTTTCTCTGATCTATGGAAGTCCAATTGGCATTCACGAATCGCTATCGTCAATCGTTTTATGGGCGTCCGGGATTATTTTCGCCTTGGCGAATCCATGTTAGCCAGGTTTTATCGGATTCATTTCCCCTTTGATCAACCGGTTATCGCTACCGAAGAGCGTCTGGAATTTTCATTGGACGATTCCGGGAATTATTTGATGGTGGGAATCCTGGACCGGGTGGATAGACTCAATGGGAAGGGAATTGTAATTCATGATTACAAGACCGGTAAACGGGCTTTAACCCAGCAGGCTGCGGATAAAGACGAACAGTTAGCGCTGTATCAACTGGGTTGGGAATTAACTCGAGAGCCGGCTGAATCATTCCAGCTTGTCTGGCATTTTTTACAGCCGGGTTTCGTAGTACATTCGACGCGAACTTCGGACGAATTAACCCGCCTGAAAAAGAAAATAATATGTAATATTGATCAAATCAGAGACCATGTTGAAGGGAAAAAACCGTTTATGCCCCATGAGACGAAATTATGCTACTGGTGTTATTATTGGGAAGAATGTCCTGCCAAACAAGGATCCAATCCGGTGATGAAACACGTATGAAAACTATTACCCACCGACAACTGGCTATTCTCAGACGAATATTGGTTCCGGAAGTACTGAACAAACTACCGGAGACGGAACAACAGGAAATACGCACTCTCATTTCGGAGGAAGGAGAAGGGAATCACTTCCGATTATTTGTAGATGGGGCTGCCAATCTACACCTGAAAGCTGCCGGTATCGGTGGTCATATCAATAAAGGCAGTGAAGAAATCTATTCTTTTGCCGAATTTGTCGGCCATAAAACGAATAATGAAGCCGAGTATTTAGCCCTCATACGCGGAATCAAAATGGCGCAGGATTTGAACATTACTTCCCTGAAGATTTTTGCTGACAGTGAACTGATTGTCCGTCAAATCAACGGGAAGTATAAGGTGAAACATCCTAACATGATTCCCCTGTATCACCAGGTGAAAAAAATAGTCAATCATTTTTCAGAGTGGTCGATTCAACATATTCCGCGGGAAAAAAACAGCCGCGCAGATGAACTCAGCAAAGAAGGACTTAAAAAAGGAATCCGTACATGAAAGCACTGATCACTGCCGGTGGACACGGAACCCGGCTGCGACCAATTACGCATACGCAGAACAAACATTTAATCCCGATTGCCAATAAATTGATGCTTCAATATGCGCTGGAATATTCGGCGGAGGCCGGAATTCAGGATGTCGGCGTAATTATAAATGCGGGCGACACATCAATTGAACGGGCCTTTGGATCGGGGGAATCGTTAGGTCTCAGGATCACGTATATCCCTCAGTCCGCACCTAAAGGACTGGCCCATGTAGTGAAAATCGCTGAATCCTTCATCGGGGATGAGCCATTTATTTTTTACTTGGGCGATAATATTCTTGTGGGCGGTGTTCAACGGTTTGTCGATGAATTCCAATCCCAAAAGACAAATTGCCATCTGGTTCTGAGTAAAGTACCGGACCCGAACCGATTCGGAGTGGCGGAATTGGATGGTAATCGAATTATCTCCATTGAAGAAAAGCCCTCCAAGCCCAAGAGTGATTTTGCAGTAACGGGGATTTATTTATACGATTCCAGTATTTTTAAAGCGGTAAACTCCATTCAGCCTTCGACCCGTGGCGAACTGGAAATTTCCGATGCTCATCAATATTTACTTGAAAAAGGATTCTCTGTTTCGTTTTCCGAAATTACGGGCTGGTGGAAGGATACGGGAAAACCGGAGGATTTACTGGAAGCCAATCGATTGGTTCTGGATAGTCTGAAAAATTCCGTTCAACCAGCCGATTTCCCAACGACGACCGTTTCCGGACGAGTTTCGATTGGTAAACAATGTGCTATTGAAAATTCAATCATCCGCGGTCCGGCAATCATCGGCGAATCAGTTACAATAAAGAATGCCTATATCGGACCCTATACATCTATCGGAAATCAATGCGAGATTCAAAATAGTGAAATCGAATACTCGGTGTTAATGGAGGGCGGATGTATCCGGGATCTGAATCAACGGGTAAGCGGTTCGTTATTCGGACAAAATGTGCTGGTAAAAAGGCGTCAGGGGAAACCCAATAATTTACGTTTTATGCTGGGTGATCAGAGTCATATTGAGTTGATTTAGACATTATCGAACTTTTTATCACGGTTGGATAAATTGAGATGATTTGAAGACGGACTGAAGTAGATTTATCGACGATTTTAGGGCAAAAACGGAACAAGTAGTACCATCATGGGATTCATTTCATCACTCAAAGATTCGCTAAACTGGATTTCTGGCGATATTGCCATTGATCTGGGGACCGCCAATACACTAATCTGGCTCAAGGGTAAGGGAATAATCATTAATGAACCATCAATCGTAGCCCGTTCGGTGCACGATGGTAAAATCATGGCCGTGGGGAATGATGCCAAGGCAATGATGGGAAAAACACACCGTGAGTTGGAAGTAATTCGTCCGCTCCAGGATGGTGTAATCGCCGATTTTAACATGACGGACGGTATGCTCCAGGGATTCATCCGGAAAATAAATTTGAACCGGCTTGCCCGACCGAAGATGGTGATTTGTGTACCTTCGGGGGTTACCGAGGTCGAACGCCGGGCCGTAAAAGATTCCGGAGAGCGAGCGAATGCCCGGGAAGTTTACCTTATCGAAGAACCGGTGGCAGCGGCGATTGGTATTGGGCTGGATATTGATAAGCCGGTTGGAAATATTATCGTGGATATCGGAGGCGGAACAACGGAAATTGCGGTGATCGCATTAAACGGTGTGGTTACGAAAGAGGCAATCCGGATTGCCGGCGACGAAATGGATGAATCGATTGTTAAATGGTTCCGGAATGAACATAAATTGGAAATTGGTCTTCCCACGGGTGAAAACATTAAAAAGGCGGTTGGCTCTGCCATGCGGATGAAGATGGATTCCATCTCAGTAAAAGGCCGGGATCTGGTATCGGGAATTCCCAAAACGATTGAAGTATCATCCGATGAAATTCGCCAATCGCTTAAAGATCCCACGGCGAATATTGTTGAAGCCGTGAAAAGAGCTTTGGAACAGACCCCGCCTGAACTTGCTGCTGATATTCTGGACCGGGGAATTATTATGACCGGTGGTGGCAGTTTACTGAAGGGAATTGATCAGATAATCAGGGAACGGACCAATGTTCCGGTAAATATCGCGGAAGAACCTTTACTGTCCGTAGTTAAGGGAACCGGAAATGTATTGGAAAATATACCTAAATACGAGGCTGTGTTAATGTAATCTGCAATGAGAAGAATTTACCTCGCAATCGTATCCAACCGTCAACACGTCACCTTTTTTTTATTATTATTAATCTCTGTCCGACTCCTGTTCATCAATAATGCACCGAATGTCCAACTCATTCGTTCCAAAGCTATTGACACGTTTTCATTTTTCCTAGTCCCCCTGGAATACTATCGTTCACTGGTTGGTTTACATGATGAAAACGATCAATTGAGGAATCAAAATCTCCAGTTGAAATTAGAATTGGAGGAATTTCTTAATCTGAAAAAGGACTATGATCATCTGCGGGAATTACTGGAATTCAGGAAACAAAGTCAGCTAACTCTGGTACCGGCGAATGTGCTCATGAAAGGCATTACACCCCATGCCACTTCCATGATTATTGACGTTGGTCAAAAAGACGGCGTACAAAAGAATATGGCTGTGGTTTCATCGGATGGAGTGGTAGGAAAAACGATCCTTTGCGGCGATTTCAGTTCGACAGTCCAGATCTATACCGATATGAATTTTCGAATCAGCGTCCGAATCCAACCCAACGGAACCACCGGGATTTTACGCTGGATCGGCGGTAATGAAGCCGAAATTCAGGAAGTTCGCAAAAATGCGGATATTTCTATCGGAGACCGGGTAGTAACGAGTGGATTCAGTAATATTTTCCCAAAATATTTACCGGTTGGAACGGTGACGGGAGTTGAAAATATTCGCGGGCGATATGAGAAAAAAGTCCGCGTTGAGTTGGCCAGTGACCTCAGCCGCATTGCGGATGTATTCGTTGTGATAAAGGACGCCCATGAAGAATAATCAATTAATCCTGATAACGCTGGGAGTGCTGGCTCTCCAGTTTCTGATTGGTCCCTGGCTGACCATCCGGGGTGTCCGGCCTGACTTTTTTCTGATCCTGATCGTGTATATCGGAGTCTCAAACGGGAGTTTTTTCGCCGTTATCGTTGGATTTCTCTGTGGCTTAATTATCGATGGGATCGGAGTCGGGAGCTATTTTGGTTTATCATCATTAATCTATGTTTTGACAGGTTATCTTTCCGGATTTTTAAAGGGGAAATACCAGCGATTCATCCCGGCAACCTTTACAATCATTTGGATAGGGATCGTTTTACTCAGTTTTTTCATTTATTCTTTTTTCCGGTTCCAGTATTTGTGGGACACTGATTTTTTGCAATTTCTGAATATCTGGATTCTTACATCGTTCTATACCTTAAGTCTGATGGGAATTCTCCAATTTGTTCGTCCGCTGCGCTAAATGCTTAAAGCTGAAAACCGAATTAATCAGGGGCGGCTATGGGTAGCGAATCTGGTTATCCTGCTTATCATGGGGAGTTTGTTCATCCGTTATTTTATTATCCAGATTTATAATCACGAAAAATATAAAACACAGGCCGAGGTTAATCGCATACGGGCCGTACCTGTAATTGCACCCCGGGGCTTGATTTTCGATCGGAACGGTATTCTGATTACCGATAATTTTCCCATGTATGTTTTAAGTGTGATTCCAGAGGAGTTACAAGATGTTGAACCCATGTTTCAGCAAATCGAGTCCTATACAAACCTGGATTCCAATGCGTTAAGTAATAATTTTCATAAATATTTTCGTAGCAAGTATACACCGGTGCGATTGGCCAAGGATTTGTCGTTCTCCCAAATCAGTGCTCTGGAAGAAAACCGATTTGATTTACCCCAAATTCACTATCAGAAAATACCGAATCGTTTTTATCCTTCTTCAGTCAGGTTAGCCCATATTCTCGGATATATCAAGGAAGTGGATCAACCGGGGCTGGATAATCAGGACAATACCCGGTTATATCATCCCGGTGATATGATCGGTTGGCAGGGGTTGGAGAAATCCTACGAATCCATATTACGGGGGAAGGATGGGGTCCAATATTATGAAGTAGATGCCTACGGTCGTGAAATGGGCCAACTTCCGGGGCAGGCCTCGGCAGAACCAATTCCCGGTAAGAATCTTTCCCTGACTATCGATCTTGAACTTCAAAAAGAGGCCGAATTATTGATGAAGGATCGGGTGGGTGCTTTGATTTTATCCGATCCGGTCACAGGCGAAATACTATCAGCAGTCAGTGTTCCTGATTATTCACCCGATTTATTTACCGGAACGATCAGAGATCAGGAATGGGCGACAGTAATCGGGGATACAATGAAACCATTGTTAAACCGTCTGATTAATGGACAATATCCACCCGGGTCCACATTTAAAATTATTACGACCCTGCTCCTGATGTCTGAAGGACTCCTGGATACGACAGAAACGTTTACCTGCGTTGGGAATTATCGTTTTGGCGACCGGGTTTTCCACTGTTGGAACGAATATGGTCATGGGAAAGTGAATTTGAGAAAAGCGGTTGTTCAATCTTGTAATGTTTATTTTTTTAATGCGATTCAACGAACGACAATGGACGATCTGGCTCAAATGGCACGTGATTTTGGATTTGGTCGTATAACCGGGATAGATCTTCCCTTTGAATCTGCCGGAGTCATTCCTACGGCTGCGTATATGACCGCAAAATTCGGAAGACGCGGATGGGCCAAAGGTGCTCTTTTGAATTTGGCAATCGGTCAGGGAGAAATACTGGTGACACCCATGCAAATGGCACAATTCGTCAATATGGTGGCGATGCACGGAAAAACAAACCGGTTGCATGTAAATCTGGATTTACAACCGGAGCCGGTTAACGGTCCCAATCTTCCTGAAGAACTATGGACCATGATGGACCAATACTTATACCAGGTGGTTCACGCGCGGCATGGAACCGGTCATCTGTCAGATCCACACATCGACAGTTTATCTGTCAGCGGCAAGACCGGAACCGCCGAGAATCCCCATGGTGAACCTCATGCGTGGTTTGTGGGAATCGGGAAGGAAGGCGATCAGATTCGATCCATTATCGTGTTAATCGAGAACGGAGGACATGGCGGGGAAGTGGCGGCTCCCATAGCCAGGAAGATGTTTGCCCGTGCATTTGCGAAATATGATGGTCAGTTAGCGGCTAAAGGGATTGGAAAGGAGATTCGTCCGGAATTGCGGGATGAAATCCTTCATGAAGATCCCACAAACCAGCATCCTTAATTCGAATGAGTAAGGCTACCCGGCAAGGATATCTTTCCAATTTTCCGGTGCATGTATTGCTGGCGATTCTTTTTCTCGTTGGAATCGGGCTGGCGGCTTTATACAGTATTGGTTCCAACCAACCGGGTACCTGGTATCAACATTCCTACGCCAAACAAGGTTTATTCCTCGGTCTTGCATTAAGTTTAGCCTTCCTGGTTGTTTTTATTCCCCTTTCGAAGATTCATAAATATGCATACGGACTATATGGTCTAGCCATCATCGGAATTTTGATTCCCTTCCTGCTTCCCAAGGTGGCCGGTACGCATCGGTGGATTACGCTGATGGGGATGCAATTTCAGCCGGCTGAACTGGCTAAAATTGCCACCGTAGTAGCGGTCGCACGGTATTTATCCGACCGGAAACCCGATTCCCTGAATATCCCGGCATTGATCCCGGCGATGGTCCTGGTATTGATTCCAACCGGTATTATTGCCAAACAACCTGACCTGGGAACATCCATCATTATTTTCGCACCATTGCTGCCCATGCTGTTCTGGGGCGGTGCCCGACCATATCATTTATTTTTATTTATTGGACCGGTTATTAGTATCCTGACCGCATTTCATTCGATTTCCTTTACGGTTTGGGGTCTTTTGCTTCTGGTTATAATCTATTTATCCCGACCCACAATTATCACCGGTGTTGTGTTGTATTTCAGTAACCTTTTTTTGGGATTGTTATCCCCATATTTCTGGTCACTACTCAAACCATATCAACAAGACCGAATATTAACGTTTTTGAATCCGGAGAAGGATCCGTTGGGAGCCGCCTATCAAATTATCCAGAGCCAGACGGCCATCGGGTCCGGAGGATTGTTCGGAAAGGGCCTGGGACAGGGAACCCAAACCCATTTAAAATTTCTTCCGGTTCAGGAATCGGATTTTATTTTATCGGTCATTGGCGAAGAATTAGGTTTCATAACCATTGCGGTTGTATTAATTGTCTTTACCTGGATCATTCTGAGGACAGTCCGGAAAAGTTATGAGTCAAAAGAACGGTTTACCAGTTTAATCCTTTTTGGGTTTTCGATTATTCTTCTGGCCCATGTTTTTGTTAACGCTGCCATGACGGTGGGGATGATTCCGGTTAAAGGATTGCCATTGCCATTTATTTCATACGGTGGATCATTTTTACTGTCCTCCTTTGTGATGGCCGGCTTTATTTTGCGTGCCGATTTGAATCCGATGGATTAGGTGATCGGGCATTGGTTCCAAATCCGGGAAAGATATTGATGTTCCTTATATATCCTCGGTAAATTCATTGTATTCGATTTGGCAATTATGTAAAGGATGTCTATGCGACAGCTCATCTCCGGCAAACCCATACTCTTTTTCATCATCCTCCTTTCCGGCATTGTTTTTGGACAGCAGAGTGATGTGGAACGAAAGTTCAAACGGTTGGAAGCACGCATCAATCGGGAAAAAGTACGAATTGATAGCCTGGATAACCAGATCAGGATCTTGCTTCCGGATTTAAAAAATACACTCCGTGCTGCTACCGAAGCCAAAAAACAATCCGATTCTGTAGATATTTCAATTATCAATAAAATCAACACCCTGCAGAATAAAATCCATATTCTGGAAGATAAAGCTGCTTATACGGATAGCACCAATTTCGAGATCCTTGCACAGTTAGTCATGATCGAAAATAAAGTGGTTACATTGACGAACAGTTTCACGGAAATGTATAATTTAAAAAATGAACCTCCCGAGGTAAGTCAGACTGCCAAATTGACTCCACAGCAATATAAGAATCGTTATATTGAAAGCCTGAGTAACTATCAAAATGGTCGTTATGAAGATGCCATACGGGGCTTCTCTGAATTGGTTGTAGCCGACCCCCGGAATGAATTGGCCGATAACAGTCAGTATTGGTTGGCGGAATGTTTTTATTCACAGAAAAATTACAAACGGTCAGTCATCGAGTTCGGGAAGGTATTCACTTTTCCCGGGACGGACAAAGATGATGACGCTCAGCTAAAACTTGGATTGGCTTATCAAAGTATGGGCGAATTGGAAAAAGCCCGCGATGAATATAAGCGCCTCCTGGATTATTTTCCCGGAAGTGAATATGTCGATAAAGCCAAAGAATCTTTGAAACAATTAAATATGGAATAGCATCATTTATGGCTCGCAAGATCTTTTATTTAACGACTGAAATTACTCCTTTTGCATCCACCTCACCCCTCGGGGAATTTTCCGCCAAAGTTCCTTTGGCTCTTCAATCGAAGGGGCATGATATCCGAACCATGATTCCCAAGTATGGGTTCGTGAGTGAAAGAAAATATATTCTCCGCGAGGTAATCCGTCTCCGTGAAATACCGTTTACTTTTGAGGGTCAGGATCAGATGGTTTCGGCAAAAAGCGCCTTTATTCCGAAAACCCGGGTTCAGGTCTATTTCCTGGAACATAAAGAATGGTTTTCACCTTTGAATAATTTATTGTACAAAGCAAAAAATGGCCGCGTATTAAGTGACAATGATATGCGATCTGCCTTTTACAGTATTTCAGCATTGGCATCTTTGCCGCATCTGTTTTGGAGCCCGGATATTGTGTTCTGTAATGGATGGCAGACGTCTCTGGTTCCACTGGCGTACCGGGAAATATATGCCAAAGATTCATTTTACAAAGATATTCATACAGTGCTGGTTATTCACAATTTGGATGAATACGACACTTTTGCTCGTTCCGTTTATGAATCGGCAGGTGTAACCGTTCCCGAGGATTTAAAGGGAGCCACACTGAATTGCTATGAGGTAGCCGCCTATTCCGCTGATCGGATTATTATTTTCGATACCCCATCCAATCAGAATTCAACCCAGTTATTGAAACGTAAGGGTTTTAAGGCAAATGCCGGAAAAGTGGACGTTATTCCCTGGGATGATGATGAAAATCCAGATTACTCTGCTATCGCCGATAGTATCGATGCTACGATTGAGAAACTTTTCTCATAAGTCAGCGTAGTCCACACCATGCAAAAACTGCTTCAACGCACACCCCTGTGGGTGATTCTGGGAGTTATATTCTGGTCCTGTGAAGAAACCCCGGTTCAAAGCGGGTTAACCTCGGATCATCTAATGCTTGCGGACACCCTTTCGATATCAGATATCTCCGGATTTACATATCATATTCCACCGGAATTCGGCGCACAAAATAAATTGTATTTAGGGACAATCGATTCTTTTTCTTGTCGCTTCGTACTGGTTCAGTTTGCCAATGCAGCGAGCGGTTATTCGGCGCTTACCTGGAAAAAATTGATGGAATCGGACTCAATTCGGATCGATAGCATCTTTATGCAATTTCCCGTTCAAACGGACTCGACTTTTCTTCCTCCGAATGTAGAGGCGGTAAACTTTTCCGATGTTTCCGATTCAATATTCAATGAATCGAAATCAAACTATATGAATTTCTCCGAAACGGACTATTCCCGGGGAATTTCCATTGGATCGGGGCAATTTCTCCTTATCCCTCCCGATACCGGCGATACATTTCTCCGCTGGGATTTTTCTCAATTTGCCACATCGTTTACCGATTCGCTCAGCAGCCGAACCATTGGTTTGAACCTGGTTGGCGACCTTAACGATTCCCTGCGATTGATGAGCCGTGAATCCTCAAATCCCCCTTCAATCACGGTTAATTTCCGAACGGTGGATTCTCAGGGAAATGTTCTGGATACTTTGGCACGGTCTTTTGCTGTCACTAAGGATGTGACAATTGCTACTCCGCCGCCTGTATCATTAAAAGATCAACAATACCTGAGTATCTCTTCCGGGAGGGGTTTCAAGGCAATTGTAAATCTCGATCTCGCTGTTTTGGATTCTCTTCAGGGGATGATACTCATCGACCAGGCAGAATTATCGTTACCCGTTGCCGACACTACGTTTAATTCAGAGTTTGCAATCCAATTTGTTCCGGTGGCCGACACACTGACATCTACAGAATATATGGAAAAAGAGAATGACGATATTTCCGTCCGGGGATTTTTTACATCTGATGCTATTATTTCCGGCGGAAACTTGAAAGTGAATTTGAAGACGTACCTACAGACAATCCGGCAGAATTCTTACCCTAATCTGGGTATTAAACTTTATGCCAAAACAAACACCAATCCGTTTGATGTAATTCATTTTTCCACAACAGGTAATACTCATTTAAGAATCCTTTATGTGCAATCGAAATAGAGTAACCCTATCTGGATTAATCCTGTCAGTAACTATCCTGGCGGGACAGGTGAATGTCGGTGGAACTGGATTAGGGGACTTCGCCTCATCGGCTCAGCCGCGGTGGTTGGGAAACACACCCGGATTTAGTTTTGATCTCAGCTCCAAAGCATCTACATCTGATCCCTCCTCGTGGAGATATCTTCGATTCACGATTATAAAAGCAAACTATGGCGGTGTTTCTCTTAAAGGGGATAACGGACTTTTTCGGTCGGGCAGTAATCTGAATCAAATCATGTTCATTCTTCCAATTAAACAAAAATATGCATTTGGTCTCGGTCTCGAACCTTATCTGGACCAGAGTTATCATCTTACCAGCGAAATATCAACGTTCAAGAGCTGGGAGGATACACTGACCTTATCGGGATCCATGCAATCGGCCGGAGGAATGTCACAGGCATTCATCGGATTTGGTACCCGCTTTAATGAACGGATTGATGTAGGAATCAAATTTTCCGGGTTATTTGGATCGCGGAGAGTGAAATCATCTTTGGATCTGGGAAATGATAATTTTGTTCAATGGACACGGTCAGACTATTCAGGAAGTCTTGTACAATTCTATTTATCCTTTAATGATATGCAGTTTCATAGTTATTCCCTATGGGTGAAAACTTCCTTGGGTTTGGCCTTTTCTCCAGTTTCAATAACGAAAAATCAGTACCAGTTATTCCAGGATGTCAATGAGTCCGGGATTAATGATGATTTCCATGATTTATATGATTTTCCGTCTTCCGTTGCGAACCTGGAACCGGTTTCGTCAACGATTAATGACGTTCATGCTCCGTTTTTTATCGAACTGGCTACCGGGGTACATACCGGTAAAACATCCCAACTGGTAACACAGGTGAGTTATTGGAAGGAAAACGGAAAAAACGCAGACGAGGCAACATTAAATCATCAGCCGTTAAATAACAATCTGAACTGGTCGCTCACCTGGCATAAATTCACCGGGGAGTATACAAAAACATTACCTAGTCGTTTACGCTATTCTACGGGCATCTATGGGAGTCAATTTAATTTTACAGGTAATTCTGTCGGGATAAATGAAGTTGGAGTCACAACCCGTCTTGGTATTAAATTTGGTGTTACCGATAATTATATCGATTTCGATTATAGTTACGGATTACGATCGGGTGGCTTAAGCCCGGTAGATACGATTCAGAAATTTTCCATTAACCTGAGTTTAAGTGACATTTGGTTCGTAAAAAGGAGAGAGATTTGATGAATCATCTTTTCAATCGTCGGGTGATAACCCTTGTTGCGGTTGTGTCGTTGGTCATTATGTGCGTTCCACCTGAGGATCAGGGAGCCGCAACGGAAACGGATAGCAGCACTCTGGATTCCCTTAGAAATGTCCGCTGTCCGCGGCTAATGAGTTCCGCCGCTGAATATTACCGAAACCAGGACTGGCCGGCAACCGTGCGTATTTATGGTGATCTTATTGATCTGGGATGTGATGAATCCCATCCTCAATTTTCACCACCAGAAGAAATTTACCTCTATTGGGCAATTGCTTATGAATATCTGGCTAAATACGATAGTGCCGAGTTTGTCCTTCTGAAAGGTCTTCAGAAATTACCTGATAACGTTGATTTACGAAAACGACTGGCCTATTCCTATAAAAAACAGGGCGAAAAAGATAAAGAGATTGTAGAGTACGAACGACTTATGGATATGGCGCCGGATGACGCTTCTATTCTGACGGACTTAGCCGATCTCTACAGTGAAGATGAGCGTTATGATGATCAGATTTATGTTCTGCGTAAATTGGTCGCTCTGGAACCGGATAATGAAATCGCCCAGGGCGAACTGGCCGTGGCCTATGAAAAAAGCGGGAAAGATCCGTTGGAATTCATTCGGGAACGGTTCATAAAAAATCCTGAAAATGTATCCTATGGAATCGATTATGCGGAACGTTTACTGAATGCGGAACGCCCCGAGGAAGCCATTGATGTGATCAAACAGGTAATTTCCGTGGATAATACCAGCCGACTGGCCTACCGAAAACTTGCGGATACATACAGCAGCATCGACGCGCTGGAGAATGCCTCAAAAGCCTATGAAGAACTGTTTAAACTGGATCCCCGTGATTTCCGGGTGGCGATTAAAATCTCCGATTTGAATATTGAGTTGAAAGATTTTGGCAAAGCGCTTCGCTGGGCGGAAAAAGCCATACAGGTTTCCGGCTCTAACGGTGAATCCCTGGGGCAAAAGGGTAAGGTGTTTTATAAGGCCTTTCAGAATTGCCGCGGAACCAGCTTAACGGATGACGATCGGATTGTCGCTTCCCTGGCCAGTAAATATTTTCAGGAAGCGGAAAGTAACAATTACAAACGGTATTCATCATCCCGGCAATGGCTCAGCGATAATGAAGTGCTATTCACCAAAGCGAATTGGTTCATGCTGGATCCGAAAGTAAAACGCCAGGGTTATCTCACGCCAACCGGCGATTGTTACCGCTGGGTAACGGAAAAATTGAATAAAGAGGCTAACTGGTAGATTTAATAATGTCTTTTGCTTCCCTGGCCGCTTCTGACCCGCAGGCTTATAATATCCTGAAAAAAGAAATCGGGCGCGAGCATAATACGTTGGAATTGATCGCTTCCGAAAATTTTGTAAGTCGTGCGGTGCTGGAAATGGCTGGCGGCGTGATGACCAACAAATACGCCGAAGGTTATCCCGGGAAACGATATTATGGTGGTTGTGATATCGTCGATGAAGCGGAAAATCTGGCCCGGGAACGGGCATCCCGCTTGTTTAATGCAGAATATGTGAATGTTCAGCCCCATTCCGGTTCTCAGGCCAATATGGCCGCTTTACTTACTTTCGTCAAGGTCGGCGAGACTATCATGGGTTTGGATTTAGCCCATGGCGGTCATCTCACGCACGGCAGCCCGGTGAATTTTTCTGGCAAATTGTTTAATATTATACCCTATCACTTAGATGCGGATACGGGACGCGTCGATTTTGACGAAGTTATGAAGTTGGCCCGGGAACACAAGCCCCGGCTCATTATATGCGGAGGGAGCGCTTATCCCCGGTTTATTGAATTTGAGCAATTTCATGAAGTTGCGGATACTGTCGGCGCTTTCTTAATGGCCGATATTGCCCATCCCGCCGGGCTGGTTGCTACGGGATTTCATCCCTCGCCGATGCCCTATTGTGATGTGGTCACCACGACGACCCATAAGACACTGCGCGGACCTCGCGGTGGAATGATTATGGTGGGGAAGGACGGGGAGAACCCGTTCGGTCTTACCGCCCCTAAATCAGGCCGGGTGAAAAATATTTCTGAAATCCTCGATTCCATGGTCATGCCGGGAATTCAGGGGGGACCGTTGATGCATATTATTGCCGCCAAAGCGGTGGCTTTTGGTGAGGCACTGACACCTGGCTTCAGGGATTACTGCCGGCAAATTATTGACAATGCCCAAGCCATGGCCGCTGAATTTCTGTCGAGAGATTATCAACTGGTTTCCGGCGGAACCGACACCCATCTTGTTTTAATCGATCTCACCAATAAAGCGATAACGGGAAAAGCGGCTGAAAAAGCGTTGGAACGTGCGGGTATTACCGTCAATAAAAATATGGTTCCCTTCGATAAACGTTCACCCTTTATTACCAGCGGAATCCGCATCGGTACTCCGGCCGTTACAACACGCGGGTTTGGTGTGGACGAAATGAAAACGATTGTGAATCTGATCGACCGGATTATCAAGAATCCTGATGATGAACAGGAAGAACAGAACGTGCGCAACGAAGTGCAGATTCTCTGTAATAGATTTCCTCTCTATCAGGATTTATTTGACGAATGACCGTAGACTGAAAAACCTATCGGAACGTAGATTCCGATATGGAATTCGCCCCTAAAAAATCCTGCCAAGCCTCTCTGATCTTTGCTTTTTTATTTCTCTATAGTTGCAGTCCGACAGCGATACTAAAACGAAAGATAGATCCCTTCCTGGACAATTTAACCTATGTAACCATGTCGGAAAAAGATCCGGAACTGGTGGCGGCTTCTTTCCCAACCAATCTAAAAATTATTGATGCACTGATCGAAACGCATCCGAATAATACGGCTTTACTGGAACTGGGTTGCAGTGCCTACACGATGTACACGTATGGTTTCGTTATGGAAGAAGCCGACCGGACAATATTGGATAATTACCAACGAGGCTTGGAGCAATACCAACGGGCCGGTATTTTATTTGAACGAGCAACCGGTTATGGCCTTCACGCCCTGGAAATTAGACACCCCGGTTTTCCTGAATGGCTTAGCGGTAATTCAAATCCTGATATTCAATTCGTTGAAAAGGATGTTCCCCTTTTGTACTGGACGGGCGCTGCTCTTGGTGGACAAATAGCTTCCAGTCAGGGCGATCCGAAAATGGTGATTCGAATTCCGGAAGTCGTGAAACTCATGGAAAGCGCATTGGACCTCGATGCCGGATGGAATCACGGAAGTCTTTATTCAGCCATGATTTCGTTGTCACTGTCCCGACCTGATGCGGGCAAGAACGGTGAGGCATGGGCCCGTGATTATTTTCAAAAGGCCTTAACAGCATCCAGTGGACAGGATGTATCGATCCTGGTGACGTTGGCGGAAAAAGTGTCCGTAAGAAACCAGGATCGGGAAGAGTTCCACGCTTTACTCGAAAAAGCGCTTTCCTTTGACGTAGATACAAATCCATCCAACCGCTTATCCAACGTTATCGCGCAGCGCCGGGCTCAATGGTTATTAAACAGGGAAGAAGAACTATTTTACTGAGAATACTATGAAACGCTGGATTATTTGGTTACTGGTAATTAGTGCCTGGGCTTATCCCAAGAAAATTGTCATCAAGCTCGCTACACTGGCTCCGGAAGGTACCGAATTGTACGGTCAGCTTGTCACCATGGGGCAGCAATGGGCCGAAGCCACCGACGGACAAGTCGTGCTGAGAATTTACCCTAATGGGGTTGTGGGTGATGAACGGGATATGATCCGAAAGATGCGCATTGGTCAAATTCATGCCGCCGGTATCACGACCGAGGGCCTGTCGGAGTTGGCTCCCGATGTCTATGCTTTCATCATGCCAATGTATTTTCAGGATTATGAAGATGTGGACCGGATTCGTACCATTATTTCTCCCGACCTGGAAAAACAAATCGATAAAAATGGATTTAAGTTATTGTATTGGGCTGATATTGGTTGGGCGTACTGGTTTACGGATAAGGAGATTCGGACACCGGATGACCTCCGGGACTTGAAAATATTCACCTGGGCCGGTGATTTTAAATCCAGTGAGTTATGGAAGTCTGCCGGCTTTCAGTCCGTTTCGCTGGCATCAACAGATGCTTTGTCCGGGCTCCAGACAGGACTAATCGATGCCGTAGGAACGACCCCTTTATTTGCTCTGTCGTCCCAATGGTTCGGAGTGGCCAATCACATGTTATATATGAAATGGGGGTTGGTTACTGCCGCCATGGTGGTGGATAAGCGGAAATGGAATCAAATTCCGGAAAAGTATCAGCAACCGCTATTGGATATCGCTCATGAAATAGGGGCGAAGCACCAAGCCACCGGTCGATTTGCTGATCAGAAGGCCATTGATGCAATGGTTGAACACGGCCTAACCGTGGTTTATCCGACTGAAGAAGAATATACGACCTGGAAAAAATTAGTGCGCAGTTGGTATCCTGAACTGCGTGGTTCCTTTATCTCGGAAAAAATGTATGATACTCTGATGAAACTGGATACGCTCAGTTTATCGAATGAATGAACCTACCCAGTCTGGTACTTCCCGTTCGCAGATTTTTGTGAGCGGCCTCCGGTATGGGGAAGATATTTTGGCCCTCTGCGCCTTTTTCCTGATTGCTTTTATACCCACCCTGGAAGTCGTTTCCCGGATAATTCATATTCCGGGTATCCCGGCAGCGCCGGTGATTGTTCAGCATCTTACCTTGTGGATCGGATTTATCGGTGCTATTCTGGCCATGAGACAGGGGAAGATGCTGGCCTTAACAACGCGTCCGCTGTTTCAACCGGAAGAGTCATTCAATGGCTGGCGCTGGTTTGCAAAGATTGTTTCCTTTCTCGTGGTCATTGGATTACTGTGGGGAAGTCTGGATTTAATACGCTGGGAATTCTTATATCCCATCGATATTGCACCGAATCTGCCTCGATGGGTGGCACAAATTATTATGCCTCTGGGATATGGTCTTATTGCGATTCAGATATTTCTAAAAAGCGGCAATCAGCGCGTATTCCGAGCGTCCTTTCTGATGATCGCTATGGCCATTATTCTTCTTCTGGTTATTGAAGCTCTGCAGCCAACGCTGATCATTGTTTTATTCGCCTGCCTTTCAATATTGACGGCTCTGGTATTCGGCGCGCCCATTTTTGTCGGTCTCGGTGGCATAGCGCTGGTTCTGTTCTGGTGGAACGGAACGCCGGCCAGTTCCATCCCGGCTGAATCCTACCGGATTGTCGTTTCACCCACGTTACCGACGTTGCCTTTGTTTACCCTTGCCGGATACTTATTGGCCGAGAGCAAGGCTTCGCAACGTCTTTTTGAGGTCTTTCGTACGTTGTTCGGATGGATACCGGGGGGCACCCCCATTGTTGTGGTCGTATTAAGCGGGTTTTTTACCGCCTTGACGGGTGGTTCAGGTGTGACGATTCTGGCCCTGGGCGGATTACTCTATCCCTTACTGAAAAAAGAAGGCTATTCAGACCAATTCTCACTGGGGTTGATTACGGTCGCCGGTTCGTTGGGACTCCTGTTCCCCCCCAGTCTACCGGCAATTATCTTTGGTGTTACGGCCGGAGTATCGGTAAAGGATGTCTTTATCGGGGGAGCCATACCCGGTGTTTTGTTAGTTGTGTCCATTGCTGGCTGGGCTTTATTTCAGGAAAAAAATCAACAATCTTCTTCCGTATCGCATAATTGGCGCCATATCGTATCGGTTCTCTGGTCGGCGAAATGGGAACTAGCCCTACCAATCCTTATTCTTATTGGTATATTCGGTGGATTCATGACCCTGGTGGAAACGGCAGCCGTGACTGTCTTTTATGTGTTGATCATAGAAATGATTGTTTACCGGGATATATCGTGGAATCAATTACCGCGAATTATTGTGGAGTGTGCTACGTTGATAGGCGGAGTATTGATTATTCTTGGTGTTGCCATGGGATTAACCAGTTTCCTCGTGGATGCCCAGGTGCCCATGAAATTGCTGAGTTTTGTAAAATCGACAATTCATTCTCCGTACCTGTTCCTGTTGTTTTTAAACTTATTACTTCTCCTGGTCGGTTGTCTGATGGATATTTTCTCAGCGATTATCGTGATTGTACCGCTGATTGTTCCTCTGAGCACCCATTTTGGAATTCATCCCGTTCACCTAGCCGTAATATTTCTGGCCAACCTGGAGCTCGGTTTTCTGACACCGCCGGTTGGAATGAATTTATTTTTGTCCGCATATCGGTTTGATAAAAGTATGCCCGTTATTTATAAAGCGACGCTCCCTTTCTTTTTGATCCGTCTCGCCGTTGTGCTTGCCATCACATATATCCCTATTCTGAGTTTGTTCTTTCTTCGGTAAATTACGGAACAAAATAGGATGAAGATTCATTACTTGACTGCTACCAAATGTGGGAAATAGATTCGCCGCCAATTTATAGGAGAAGCATATCGCACCTTGCTAACAGATTCCCGAAAGGGAGCCCAAATAAAATCGGAGATTAGAAACAATGAAATCAATGTTCACCAAAGGTGCGCTTCTTCTCATAACCCTGTCCGGCCTGTCCGCGCAAAGCGAAGCAGGTGCGATATTTTTATTAATTGCGCCTGGAGCGCGTGCCGGAGGCATGGGCGAGAGTCAAGTCGCTATTGCCGATGATGCTTACGCATCGTACTGGAACCCGGCCGGTCTTGGATTCCTGAAAGGTACGGAATTAGGCCTGATGCATGTGAATTGGTTACCGAACCTGGCAGACGATTTATACTACGACTTTTTTACCATGCGTCACGAAATTCCCAATCTGGGGACGGTAGGCGGCCACCTGATCTATCTTGGATTGGGACAGCAGATTCGAACCGATGAAACCGGTCAGAATTTAGGCACCTTTACCAGTTATATGATGGCGTTTGCCGGGTCGTATAGCGCCTTGCTTTCGAAAAAATCTTCTTTTGGACTCAATGTTAAGGTCTCCTATCAGCATTTGGCTGAGCAGGGAGCCGGAGCCGAAAAGGGGAAAGGGACTTCCACCGATTTTGGTTTTGATATCGGTTATCTCAGAAAAGATTTATTGGGATCACGATTAGATTTCGGTGCCACCATCACCAATATTGGCCCTAAGGTATCTTTTATTGATCCGGCCCAGGCCGATCCGCAACCGACCAATCTTACCGTGGGAATGAATCTCAAGCTTCTCAAGTCTAAATACAACCGGCTTAATTTTTCGTACGATATCCAGAAAATCCTGGTGGCCAGTTATCCGGATATGGATTGGGATGGAAACGGCGCTATTGGTGGTTACGATGAATATGGACATCAATCGACAAAAAATGCCGATTACAATAAAGAAGGAAAGAAAGAGATCGCTCACACGGATCCGATATATTTAGCGATTTTCACTTCCTGGGTTGATGATTGGCTTTTAGGTGGTGACATTGACCGGTCCACTTCCAGTGGTTCTAACGATCGAATCATTGGCGGCTATGATTGGCAGGATAATAATAATAATGGCAAAATTGATCTGGATGAAGGCGAAATTGTTGTCGCCGGTGCCGACCCTGCCAATGGTTTAGAATATGGCGATGCGGGTTGGGGTATCTATAATCAATATGGCCAAAAAGAAGTGGGGTCCGCAAAAGACCGGACGATCATGAATGAAGTGGATCAACTGGTCCATCACATCGGTCTGGAATACTGGTATTCCAATTATTTCGCGCTGCGAACAGGATATCTATACGATAAGACCGGAAAAATATATAATCCCACTTTTGGGATCGGACTTCGGTTTGCCGGATATGGATTTGATTTTGGATATACTTCCGGCCCTCCGGGACATCCCTTGACCAATACGATGCGATTTTCCCTCGGCTGGGAATTTTAATATAATCCATTGAAATATGTCATGTTCATAGTCCGGGCCATCGTGTTCGTCGTCTGGATTATTTCGTCTTTGATTTGGGCGTCTGATCTGACAGGCAATAAAATCGTCTATGGTGTCCGGGTGGCATTTGAGCCGGATGACTCACCAGGGACCACCGGTGACGGTACGTTTTTAATAAATACGGATTTTGATACGTGTGGTCGTTATACCCTCGATCCACCGCCTCACGACCGAAATTATTTCCTGAGCCATTACCAGGCCATTGACCACTATTTCAGATCGGTGAGTTATAATAAACTGGGATTGGACATGGACCAATCAGAGGTGTTCCCCATATCCAACAACACCGTTTATGTATTACCACATTCCATGTCCTATTACAATCCTTACAATGAACCGGAAGTTCAGGATGCACGGCCTGGTTGAATTATTCAAAGATGCGCTGGATGCGGCCTATACTGAGGATCAGATCGATTTTTCAATCCCGGATGTTATTGTCATCTTTCACGCCGGAATCGGACAGGATTTTTCGCTTCCCTTTCTAGATCCGACTCCGGAAGATATTCCGTCTACATTTGTTGATCCGGCGATGCTGCTGGCTGCCACCGGTTCCGGGTCGTTGGTAATTGGCGACGCTACCGTCACCCAGGGCGTGATTTTACCGGAAACCCAGAATCATTTACTGTATTCCGAATCAAACCCCTTATTAGACGCGTCAGAACCCTGCGATTTTCAATATGCTTTAACCGGAACTTTTGCGTTAATGACCGGCTTTGCCCTGGGTTTACCGCCTCTCTGGTACACGGAAACGGGGGCGTCCGGTGTGGGCGTGTTTTCCCTCATGGACCAGGGCTCCAATAACGGACGAGGTTTAATTCCTTCCCCGCCTGATATCTGGTCCCGGATGTTTGCAGAATGGGAAACTCCGCAGGTTGTTCACGCGCCGGAAAATGTTCAACTTCCGGCAAGATCGGAAGGCAATGCCGTGAAAATTGCCCTGACATCGGATGAATATTTCCTGATTGAAGCCCGGGATAATGCCTGGCGACCCGGTGTCAATTTGGATTCTACACGCTATCGGATGTGGGAACAGACCGGTACTTCGCCGCCCCTGGTAGAGATTATCCTGGATTCGGTACCGCATACGACCGATTCACTAACCGGAGTCATCACAGGGTTTGATAATTATGACCTGGGCCTCCCGGGGACTGGATTGTTGATCTGGCATGTGGATGAAGCCCGGATTCAGAACGGAATGGATCATTATACGATCAATGGCGATAAACAAAATCGTGGCGTCGATCTGGAGGAAGCCGACGGTGCACAGGATATTGGTTATCCGAACATTTTCTTAACGGCCGATCCCTCTGCCGGTTATTTCGGGGATCTATGGTTTAAAGGTAATCGGGAACATGAACGGGTGAATCCGGGCGCCGCCGGAGGCTATCCCCGCTTTGGCCCACTGACCTATCCCGATACGCGGACCAATTCCGGCGCCGAGTCCTACGTGATAATTGACAGCATCGGCCCGCCGGCGGATACCATGTCTTTTCTCTTCCGAAACGGACGAAAAATACCGGAACTGTCCGATTTGGATGAACCGATACGTCTGATTTATGATTTTGATCAGGATGGAAATGCCGAAATTATTGGTGGTGAAAACCGGCTATGGACAATGGATAATCTGAATCAATTGAACGTATTTCACAGTCCAATTATGGGTGAACTCACCCTCGTTCAGACTGGGTCTTATCCCCAAAATCAGTTAGCAGTTGTTGAAGCCACTGAAGATTCAATCAGGATAACAAGTTATCGCTGGCTTTCCGACAACCAACAATTTTCCCGGGAATGGGAACAATCTGTCTCTGTAAATGGAACCGATTATTATATTAAAGGTGATCAAAACAGTAATCGGATCCGGCTTTTTTATCCGACGGATATTATTACCGTCGACAAAGATAGTATTTATGAAGCATTGAACTACTGGTGGCCGGATCCTGGACACTCGGTAGTTTTTGATATACAGGATTCAAGTTCAATTCTATCATTGGACCCGATACCTATATTTACAATTAATACTACCGGGGGGATTGATAGAAGTTTACCACCACAAGCGACCGGATTCTCTTCGGTCCGGTTTTCACAAATTCTGGCGGCGGATATCAATGACGATCAACTCCCGGATATAATTGCGCTTTCTAAGGAAGGGAAGCTGTACGTTTTTGACATCAATTTTACCTTATTATCCGGATTCCCGATCTCTGTGGGGAATGCAGAGGTGGTTCTCGCCGGGGATATATTAGAAACCGCCGGGAGGGAAATCGTTACCCAGGATTCCAGCGGCGTCATTACGGTTTGGGGAGGAAACGGTCGTCGGCAACTGACGATTGGTGTCGATCCTGCCGATCGGTTGGAGCAAATTGCGAATTATCAGGGCCATTCCGTGTTGGTCTGTCGATATAGCTCCTGGGTCATTTCCGATTTTCCGGAAGATGAGAGCGGTTGGCTATTGCCGGATAACAATGTATTTCATAGTCGTACCGTCTATGGAGAATACCCGGCAAAGAGTTCTGGCGAAAACCAACTTCTTCTTCGATCCCAAACCTATGCTTATCCCAATCCGGCCAAAGAAGGACGGGTTACGCTGCGATATACAACCAGTGAAGCTGATAAGGTGGAGATAACTGTTTATTCCTTATCCGGATATTTTGTAAAACGTTGGACAATGGAAAATCCGGAACCGATTTTGCCACAAGAATTAGTGTGGGATGTAGGTGATGTGGAACCCGGCGTGTATTTTGTTCGGGTTACTGCCTATGCAGGAATTAAAACAGAAGAAAAAATTCTCAAAATCGGGATTATCAATTGAATTAAATGGCAAGGATAACCTTATATATAACAGCAATAATATTGTTCATATCAGGTGTTGGATTTGCCCAGTTTGCCTATAATCATCCGGAATTGGACTGGCAAACATTCGAGACGGAGCATTTCATTATTCACTTTTACGATGCTACCAGACACAGCGCCCAGGAAGGTGCCGAGGTGGCGGAACTCATTTATCCCAAAGTGACTGAGCTGTATCAGTATGAACCCAAATCGAAAACACACCTGATCTTCATGGATACGGATGATATTGCCAATGGAGCAGCCTATTATTACGATAATAAAATTGTTATCTGGGCCAGTCCTCTGGATTATGAATTACGCGGTTCCCACCGGTGGCTACAAAATGTAGTGACCCATGAATTCACCCATATCGTGACGATGCAGAAGTCCATGAAAGCCGGACAAAATTTCCCCGCTCTGTATCTGCAATGGATCGGATATGAACCGGAAAAGCGGAAAGACGTATTGTTCGGTTATCCCAATGAAATTATCAGCTATGCTGTCCCCGGGACGGTGGTCCCACCCTGGCTGGCGGAAGGACTGGCTCAGTACCAGTTTGACGGGTCGGACTATGATAATTGGGACACCCATCGCGATATGATTCTGCGTGATCGCGTGATGCATGATAATCTGTTGTCCTTTCCGGCCATGAATTCTTTCGGAAAACGGGGCATTGGGAATGAATCCGTGTACAATTCAGGATATGCGCTGACCCGGTTTATTGCCGTGAAATATGGATCGGATAAACTTCGCAAACTGGTTCAGGAACTTTCCCGTCCAACCCGCTTTTCCATAAATCAGGCGATAAAAAGAACCGTGGGGATTGATGGCGACAGCCTCTATTCCCAATTTGCACATACCTTGGAAAAACGATACGAAATCCTGACGGAAACTGTTCGAACCCATGAAGTCGGCGGCCGGATTATATTGGGCGAAGGGACAACAAATTTATATCCGATCTGGGATAAAGGCGGTAAACGCTTTATTTATATTTCCAATCGCGGGAATGATTATTTTAGCCAGACGAATCTATACATACATGATATGGCTACAAAAAAAGAGAAGCTGGTAGCCAAGGGAGTACAGAGTGCAGCCGCATGGTCTCCGGACGGACAAACGATTTATTACAGTCGCCGTCCCGATCATCCCAATGGATCCGGTTCCAGTTATAATGATCTTTTTGCCTATGATATTCAGAAAGACAAATCCACGCGATTGACCAAAGATTCCCGGGGACGGTCACCGGTATTCATTCCCGGGGATTCGGCCATTGCTTATATATCCACCCGGGATGGGATGGAAAATGTTTTCATGCTTTCCCTGGCAGATCGCTCCATCAGTCAGTTGACCGATTTCCAGGACCATCGATTGGTTCATCAATTGCATTTCGATTCCGATCAAAACCGCTTGGTATTTGATGCCACAACGAATCATTTTCGGAATATATATGCCTATGATTTTTCCGATTCAACGATTCGTCCCCTGTTAAATACCCGGGAATGGGATGAACGTGATTTAACCGTGTCTCCTGATGGGAATTGGCTGTATGCTGACGACCGAACCGGGATTTTTAATTTATATCAGTTGAATCCGGAAACCGGGAAGCAGACCTTTGTAACGAATGTTTTGGGTGGTGCCTTTATGCCCAATGTCAATTCCTCCGGGCAATGTTTATATGTAGAATATGCAGACGGCGGCTATAAAATCGCCTTAATGGATTCCCTGGTACCGGTCGATGATGAATTGGTGGGCTATTCTCCGGTTTATTACCGCCGAAACGGACAGCTGAAACGACCCATTCTGGAGCAGGATGTTCAACGTGAAATCTATGCATACGAGGATCAGTTTCCGCCCATGTTTCTCTTGCCCCGTCTCATGATGGATTATAACACGTTTAAACCGGGTTTTTATTTTTATTCCGATGAGATTTTACACCGCCTGAATATTTTTGGGGGCGCCGGAATGAATCGGAACAAGGATGTGGATTTATTCTTCAGATTTGAGTTCCACCGGTTTTTTCCAACACTTTATGCTGAAACCACCTATTTAACACGAAATACCTTTGAGCGTAATCTATACAGCGTATATTCAATTGATAATAACCTGCGCTTTCGCATGGTTCAATTCCAGGGAGGAATGCTGATTCCGATCTTCGGGATTGATTATTTGGAACTCTACGGGAATTGGCAGCGATACCGGGCTTTTATCAAAGAAACGATTCCCGGGGAAGCCCTCCAGGGTGGACTGGCCTATGATTATTATCGCGGTTCATCCCTGGGTATACACTGGAAAACGGATATTCACCAACCTCGTTTCGATGGAAATATTAATCCGTCAAAACAATTTGTGGCAGACTTGCGACTAACATACGAATTGAACGATTTCATAGATGGACTGGACCTGAATAATGCCGGCACATTGCAGGAAATTTTTAAATCCAACGATTTATGGCGATTCGAAGGAAACATAAAATGGTCGAAAGATATTCCACACACTCCCCGGTGGACCCTGACGACGGAGACTGAATTTGGCTACATTTCCAATCAGGAAGCCGACTCATTCTTTAATTTTTTTGGTGGCGGACTTCCGGGGATACAAGGATATCCGTTCTACAGCATGGAGGGGAAAAACCTTTTTGTCGAACGATTAGCTTTCCGGGTTCCTGTTTTCAGGGAACGGCATATCAAAACCGGATGGTTAATCTGGCAGAATTCGGTAGCGGGAATCCTGTTTCAATTTGGTGATGCGTGGGATACGGATTTCTCGATGAAAAAATCTATCGGATTTCAATGGCGAATAAATGGGTTCAGCTTTTATAATTTCCCGGTGGCGATTGGCTGGGAAATACACCGTGGGCTGACTTCTTTTCAAAAACAATACCAAGAACAGACAATTCAATATGGCCATGAAAACAGAAACTATTTCACGATCCTATTCGGTTTTTAACCAATTCTTTCTTTCCTTGCTGGTCATCAGTGCGAGCGGGTTTGGTAAAGGAATTCTGGACAACTATTACCGGGGATTCGAAACACCGATTTATTCAACCATGACCGTCCAGGACTCAACCGATTCCATGGCTATCGTTTATCATGGTCGTCCGCTGGTTATGTCGCTGGTTGTGCCGGGGTTGGGACAGTATTATAATCGCGAAGCGTGGTGGCGAACGTCCTTATTTGCCGGGATTGAATTATTTGGTTTGTACAGCTACTGGAATTGGTCAACCCGGGCCGAAGATATACGCATTAATTATGAAAAATATGCTGACCAGCATTGGACTCTGGAAAACTTTATCACCAATACGCCGGTTCTGGGGGTGAGTTATGCCGATGTACGTTTTGGCGGCACTCATCATCTGATTTTGGAACTCAACGGTGTGCTCATTGCCCAGGATACATTGGGACAATTGGGGAATGATCCCGGGCTAATCGTCTTACGTGATCGGGATTTCTATGAAAATATCGGAAAATATGATCAGTTCGTGGGTGGTTGGGATGATGTATATGATCAGGATGGAAATCCACTCTATTGGGAAAAACAGAAAGATGTCGGCGACAGTACTGAAATCCTGATCATGACCCGTCATCGTGACAATTACCTTTCTCAACGGGCGAAAAATAATTCTTATCTTAAAATGGCAAAATTTGCCGTTAGCGCCATCATGTTTAATCATGTTGCCAGCGCCTTTGAAGCGTTGTGGAGTTCTAATCGAAATTCTATTGAACGACGGAATAAAGTGAAACCTACGATGGGGCTGATTTACGACCGGAAAGCACCGTATGGAATCGGTGGAATTGCTTTTGCTCTAACCTGGTAGACCAATGAAACGAATTATTCTGATTATACTCGGCGGCTTGTTTTTCTTAACCGTTTTTAGTTGTGCGGGATCAAAACCTGAAGATGAAATGGATTTTGAGGCACGGTTCAAAAAGGGGATGGAATATTTCAATAAAAAGAAATATGTCCAGGCCCAGGATGAATTTAACTATGTCGTGTTAAGCGGCTCCCACACGGAATGGGGAGACGATGCCATGTTCTATCTGGGGGAGTCGTATTTTAATAATGAAGAGTATATTCTGGCGATCTCAGAGTATGACCGATTAACCCGTCGAATGATGTTTAGTCCCTTTGTTGAAAAAGCGCGTTGGCGGATTTGTCAAAGTTATTTCGAAGAATCTCCCGAATACTACCTGGATCAAACCAGCACCAATAAGGCAATTGAAAAAATTCAGGAATTTCTTGACGATTACCCGGACTCAAAATTTACTGATGAAGCCAATGAGATGATGAAAAAATTGCGAAACAAGCTGGGTCGCAAAGCCTATGAAACTGGAATCCTGTATATCAAACTCGGCGTTTATGATTCAGCTATTGATGCTTTTAATGAAGTGTTAAAATCATATTATGATACGGAATATTTGTCCAAATCCTATCTGGGGTTAATAATAGCCTACTGCGAATTGCGGGATATCGAAAAGGCCCGGGAAATCTATGTTCAATATGAGCAGAACCTGAAGGACGCTGAACTGATTGACAAAGCGGACACGGCCATGAAAAAATGCGAGCGTCGACTTCAAAAGGCAAAAGGATGAAAATTTGCATATTTGGGGGAACGTTTGACCCGCCTCATATTGGACATTTATTAATTGCTCAGACGATCTGTGAAGCGGAAAATTTCGATAAAATTATTTTTATCCCGGCCCTGATACCCCCGCACAAACAATCGTCGCCCCTTACACCGGTGAACCTGCGTCTGAAAATGCTGGAAAGCGCCGTTGCCAGTAATCCGCATTTTGAAATTTCCGATATTGAAATTAAGCGGGGAGGTGTTTCCTATTCTATTGATACGATTCGCGGATTAAAATCAGAACGGGGACTTACGCGGAACGAAACCTATTTTTTAATCGGATCCGATACGCTTGGTGAATTTGAAACCTGGAAAGAACCGGAAAAAATTCTGGAAGAATGTCAGGTTATTGTTGCCTTACGACCGGGATTTAAACCGAGTACGGTCGAAAGTTGGATCTTAAGAAAAGTAAGATTTTCCAATATTCCCCGGATCGAAATATCATCTACGACAATCCGAAGACGTTGGAAAGAAAATAAAACTATCCGTTATATGGTTACACAGCCGGTTTGGGAATTTATCGACAGACATAATTTATATTCCTGATGATTGGCCTGAGTCTCCTTAAACTGCTTTTGGGCTCGATTACCCTGTATTTTGGGGCCGAGTGGTTAGTGAAAGGAGGCGTCCATATCGCCCGGATGTTGCGGATGTCCCCACTGGTAATCGGCCTGACGATTGTGGCTTTTGGTACTTCATTACCGGAATTATTCGTCAGCGTCAAAGCGGCAATTCATAATTCGGATTCGATTGCAGTAGGAAATGTCCTGGGTTCAAATATTACCAACATCGGCATGGTCCTGGGACTGAGTACACTTATTTTCCCGATTGCCATTAATCTCCCGGTGATTATCCGGGATTTGGCTTTTTATCTGGTTATATCCTTGGTTTTAATGATCTTTGCCATGGACGGAACTCTGGCGCGATGGGAGGGCGGATTGTTTTTTTCGGCCTTGATATTCTACACCACAAAAAAGTTTCTAAAACCTCCGGTAGATGTGGAGGTCGTATCCGACCGCGTTCATTCATCCGTATTTTCCGTCGGATTATTAGTCGTTGGCAGTATTTTATTGTATTTTGGGAGCGAATGGTTTATTGATGGAGCCATCACGATTGCGCGTATTTATGGAATCAGTGAAATGGTGATTGGAATGACGGTAGTGGCTTTTGGAACCAGCCTGCCGGAACTGGCTACCTCAGTCGTCGCCGCCTTCAGACGCCAGGGTGCCATTTCCCTGGGGAATATTATCGGATCGAACATTTTTAATCTCTTGTCAGTCCTTGGAATCGTGAGTATTCTAAAACCGCTCAAAATCTCACCATCAATCAATACATTCGAAATTCCCTTAATGATTCTTTTCGGACTGACTTTTTTACCCCTGAGTAGATTTTCAGGAAAGGTTCCTCGCTGGGCATCAGGGTTATTAGTGCTCAGCTATACGGTTTTTGTGTATTTTCTATTTCAGCGGTAACTGTAAAGAATGATAGAATTTCAACACGTCACATATGAATTTCGCCGCGGAGGAGGAATCTATGATATTAGTTTTCAAATCCGTGAGGGTGATTTTGTATTTCTGATTGGTCCAACCGGATGCGGGAAAACAACGCTGATGCGGATGATCTATATGGATCTAATTCCGAATAAAGGGGTTGTGGAAATTGATGGGTATTATTCCAATAAAATCAAACGGAGACAGATTCCAAAACTTCGGCAGAATATTGGAATGATTTTTCAGGATTATCATTTACTTGATGATCGTTCGGTGGCGCAGAATGTGGCGCTTCCTTTGCACGTGATGGGACATTCGAAAAACAATATTGCCGCGCTGGTACCCGAAGTGCTGGATCAGGTAGGTCTCAAGGGAAAAGAAAACCATAAACCGTCGGAGTTAAGCGGAGGGGAACAACAACGGGTGTGTATTGCGCGAGCCCTCGTGAAAGACCCGGATATTATCCTGGCCGATGAACCTACCGGTAATCTGGACCCGGTAACATCGTTTGATTTGATTGCGCTGTTGGACTCGATTAACAAAGATGGCGTAACGATTTTCATGAGCACTCATGACTACAATCTGATCAAAGGACGGGATCAGCGTGTGATTCAGATGCAAAAGGGACGGTTACTCGGCGAATGATGGATCGCTTGGCATTCCTGATTTCGGAGGGTATCCGGAATATAGTTCGGCATAAACTGACAGCGACTACGACGGTAGTGAGCATGGTTCTGAATCTGGCCGTTCTCAGTGTTTTGTTCGTTATCGGTGTAAATTCTCATCAACTGATCGAGTATGTACGATCGAAATATAAAATTGAAGTCTTTTTTCTTCCGGATGTACGTACCGATGATCTGTCCCGGTTAAAGAGTGAAATCGATGCTATCGAAGGAGTACGATCCACGACAATCATTACTTCGGATGATGCGAAACGAATATTTAAAGATCAGTTTGGTGAAGATGTGGAATTAATGTTGGGATATAATCCATTACCGCCGAGTTGCGTTGTCAATGTTGTGCGGGATACGAAAGAACCGGTATATCCCGAGGCAATTATTCGACAGATTCGTGCCCTTGAGGGCGTGGATGAAATCAGTTATCAGGGACGGTTAATCACAAGGATTGAAAAAGCCTATGAACAGGCGGTGAAAATTGAAGTCCTTATAGCGGCGGTTATCTTGCTGATCACAATTGTTATCATGTCCGGGACCATTCGTTTATCCGCTTATGCGCGTCAGGAATTAATGAAGTCGCTGCAACTAATCGGAGCTTCCCGTTGGTTTATAAAAATACCATTTATGGTGGAATCAATATTATTGTCGATCACCGCGGGATTGCTGACCTACGGGCTTACTATGGGCGCGCTAAGGTGGGGGAATGTTTTATTGAGTCGTTATCGTTTCCACATTAATCCCGACCCTATGCTTTTGCCTGCCCTGTTGCTGGTATCGATTTTTGTGGGGATCGTCAGCGCCCAACGGGCCGTATCAAAATTCTTGCGAACCTGAAGCCTCATATCTTGTTCTACATCAATGCAAGTCTGTAATTTTACTGATTGAATTATGGATAAAAAAATCATTTTAACTGATCGCGAGAAACAACTCCTTAAAAAAACGGTGGAGGAATTCATCTCCTCTATCCAACCGGTGGGGTCTATACATCTCAAACAGCGGTATTCCATTCCCCTGAGTTCCGCTTCTATTCGCCAAATCCTGTTCCGGCTGGAACAAAAAGGATTACTGACTCATCCCTATACATCTGCGGGCCGGATTCCAACTGATGAAGGTTATCGGTATTATGTGGACAATTGTCTGGAAGATCATCCAAAAAACATATTACCCCCCGAAGTAGTGGAAGAATTGACGCATTTATCCGTGGATATCAATAATGTTTTACAGGCCACGGCACAATTATTGGGAAAATTGAGTCAATTATTTGGAATGGTCGTGATTCCTGATCCGGACCAGAGTGTTCTTCGTGATATTGAGCTTATCTCTCTTACGGACGAACGCATAATGATGGTTCTGGCAATGGAATCCGGGATGGTAAAATCGATCGTTCTCAATCTGGATGTTCGTGTGAATCCCAAGGATTTGGAAAAAATCCGTATTATGCTTAATGAACGGTTATCCGGGGTAACCTTGGCTGAAATAATTTCATCAATTGATAGTCGGCTGAAAGAAACGGAAGTCTTCAATCATGAAATTGTACAGATCATTCTGAATCATACCGAGGAATATTTTCATTTTTCAACGGATATGCTGATTTATTCTTCGTCGCTTCAACCGTTATTATCACATCCTGAATTTCAGGATCAAACTATGCTCAACGATACAATTACAGCGTTGGATGAGGGCAAATTGGAACCGGTGATCAACCGGTCATTGAATACGCCGGATATTTTCTGGTCCATCGGGTCAGAAAATGAAGATCAGCTACTCCACCGGTGTGCGGTAATCACGGCACCGTTTTCCAGCGGTGTGATCACGGGTCAATTAGCTATTTTGGGACCAACACGGTTATCGTATAAAAAAGTTAAACAACTGTTAGATTCATTTGTGGAGATAATGCCAGATGTCTGCTAAGAAAAATACACCGGAGAAAAAAACTACCGCAGGAGCTCAAAAAACGGTTTCCCGGAAGAAGACACCGGTTTCCAAAGAGAAAAAAGTTATTAAAGAATTGACGGAATCGCTTGCTCAGGCCGAAGAAAAAAATCTTCGCATACGGGCTGAGTTCGATAATTTTCGTCGTCGCAAGGAAAAAGAAATACAAAGTATTTTAAACTATAACGGCGAAACCATTCTTCGTGAATTATTACCGGTTGTGGATGATTTGGAACGACTGGCGGAAGCGGCCAGGGGCGACCGTTCGGATCAGAAGGTAGAATCGTTAATCAAAGGGGTTGAATTGATCCAAAAACGATTAGCAAAACAATTTGATGACTGGAACCTGGTTTCATTTGCCGAACCGGGCGACAGGCTGGATCCCAATTTACACGACGCGATGATGGTGCAAACGGATCCCGAAAAGGAGGATAATACGATTTTACAGGTATTCGAAAAAGGATATCGCTATAAAGATCGGGTCTTGCGTCATGCCAAAGTGATTGTGAATAAAAAATGAAAGATCTCTATGATGTTCTGGGGGTTTCCAAATCGGCCTCTGAAAATGATATCAAGAGAGCCTACCGTAAAATTGCCATGAAGTTTCATCCGGATAAAAATCCGGGTGATAAAGAAGCTGAACAGAAATTCAAAGAAGCTGCGGAAGCCTATTCCATATTAAGTGATTCATCCAAACGATCCAATTATGACCGGTTCGGACATGCCGGCGTGGGACTGGGCGATAATGCGGGCGGAGGTGGATTTGGCGGATTCCATATGTCCATGGACGATATATTTAGTCAATTCGGAGATATCTTCGGTGGCAATAATCCCTTTGAAGAGATCTTTGGAGGGCGACGCTCCCGATCCGGCCGGTCTATTCGCAAGGCACGGGATTTACGGGTCACCCTGAAATTGACCTATAAAGAAATATTGCATGGAGTGGAAAAACAGGTTCGAATAAAACGAAATGAAATTTGTTCTACCTGTAATGGAACCGGCGCCCGTAAAGGAACCTCTGCTGTTCGTTGCAAACATTGTGGCGGTTCGGGTCAGGTTCGGCAGGTTTCCCAGTCCTTTTTCGGGCAATCCATTGTTGTCAGTGACTGTCCGGTTTGTCAGGGGAGCGGAGAAGTTATCGAACAGGTTTGTACCGTATGCAGAGGTAATGGGGTTGAACGGAAATCAGCAACAATAAAAATAAATATTCCCAAAGGAGTTCAGGCCGGGAATTACATGACCCTGGAAGGTCAGGGAAACCAGGGCGGTAAAAATATTCATCCGGGAGATCTGGTAGTAATTTTTGATGAAGAAGATCATCCCTTCTTTTCCCGAAACGATGCGGATATTTTCATTGAAGCCCAAATTTCATTTGCTGAAGCAGCTCTTGGAACCGAAATAAAAATCCCGACTGTTGATGGGCACGCCTCCCTGAAAATTCCTTCCGGCATTCAATCCGGACAGGTGTTACGGATGAGGGGGAAAGGACTTCCACGATTACATGGGAGGGGGGTAGGTGATCAACTGGTCCGTGTTCAAGTAACGACTCCCAAATCCTTGAATCGCCAACAAAAATCACTCCTCGAAGATTTTATTAAATCTTCACCTGATTCTAAACCGAAATTTTCAAAAGTTGAATTATAACCGTGACTCTTTTTACCCCACTGGAGCGGAGGGTCCTGACATTTATTACCTTAACCATCGTCATCGGCGGAATAACCGGTATCGTTCGCAGGTATTGGGTTAGAAGTGGCAAAACAGCGATTCCAATGGCTGTTTTACGAACCCCTCAGGATACAACCGCACTCGTCACAAGTGCAGAAAATAACCGTTTAGAAAAGACTACAAAACCACCCGATGAATTCATTAATATTAATCTTGCAAATCGTAAAGAATTAGAGTCGCTCCCGACGATTGGACCGGTCACAGCAAAGCGCATTATTGAGTTTCGCAAAGCAAATGGTCCCTTTAAATCAACGGATGAATTAAAAAAGATTAAGGGAATCGGTGAAAAGACGTTGGAAAAAATCCGCCCTTATATCAGTCTATGAGGTGAATCAGATATGATGGACGAAAAGATACAAAAACGATACGGCGACCTGCTGGAGGTGCTGATGGTGCTGGCGTTTATTTTTCTGGTGATCTCGATATATGTTCCTGTAGAGATCTGGAAAGAAGAAGATTATTATGCCAACAAAAGTCGGTTTTACATGGAAAATGTTTATCAGATCGAACAATTTTATAAGGAGTTACTGGGTGATTATAACGTGGATGGTTCCACGGCTGTTCAGGTCGTAGATGCTGTCCGGGATTCGCTTATGGCTGACTCCACTTTCCTCGATGAACAAACCCTGTATCTCAAGTCCAAATCATTTACGGTAAATGTACCGGAAGGTTTTGACGCGGAATTTGATACAACATTCGGATTTAGAAAAACACGCCGGGATACAATTCAGGATACAACTGTAACCCTTTTACTTTATGATGTCAGTATCAACCGGATCGACACGGTCTATATTCAGAAACGGGAATTAAAAAAATATCAAAATGATCCCAATCTCCGTGAAATTGTGGCGGAAACACCAATGGAAAGGGTAGAAGCCGTTACGTATTACGACACCTATATGCCGGATACCAACATGCTTTACTGTCCACTAACAGGAAAACCTTTTGATCTTAATCTTTCCGAAGACGGAAGTTTCAGGATCGCCAGCCCAATTGTGGATGAATATCGAGAACGCCGTTATGGTATTTTTTCTTTCAAAGCCTCGAACCACGGTTATATTGAAGATGGAGTTAAGAGTTGGGATAAACGTTAGTCCTTAACTTGATTACACTCGTCATATCCAATAAATCAATTTCCTGTATAGAATGGGGGAAGGACGCGGAGGGATATCATATTTCCCGCGTCGTCGACAACCCCTATTACAAACAGCTACTGTTATCGAAGAATCCAGCCGGGATAATTTCCGAAACCTTAAACAGTATTACTTCTGAAATCGGATTTCTGGGACAGGAAATCGAAGTCCTGATCGACGATAATCTGGTGATGACCGGTGGCCTTACGATTGACGATGGTCTGGATGAAGAGGGGATTGAAGCCTATATCCAATGGTGGATTAATCAATCCTGGCCGGAGTCTTTTGAATATTATGAAATCTGTTCTTTTCATCCCGAAACCGATTCTTCTTTTATCTGGATCAGTGGTATCGATCGGAGCATTCTGAATAGTATTCAGCAATCCTTGACACAATCCGGTGGGCGGTCCATTTCGTGTAGTCCGGTTTCCTCAGCCCTGATTAGTCTGGATTATCCCAGGAATTCAATCTGGACATTTATTGAACCTCGGTCATACCAGTTATCCGGGAGTGTCGGTTCACTACCGTTCCGGGCATCCATAAGGTTTTATTCCGGCACTATTCGGGCAGCATCAATAGTCGGGGATTCAAAGTCAGTTGAACGATTACTCGAGGGTCCTTCCTTCCGAACTCCCTTCCGGTTTGTTGAAGAACTTCCTGAAGGACGTTCCGATGTCTGGAAAAATATCCCGGTACAGAAGCATGAACTTGATCCTGAACTGAAAACCTATGGAGAAGCTCATGGGTGGAAGCGGGATTTGCACCGAAATTTAGGTGTTCTTTCGGTGGTAATTGAATCGGAGTCGACAGACAGAATCTTAAACTTTTTTGATCAGGTTAGTGTTCCTGAGCCGGAACCGGATGAAAACGCCCGGTTACGCCACCTGGAACGTTTGGAACGTGCTGCCAAGAGCGAAGCTGAATCTGTACCAACGCAGAACAATCATACGGAACAACCGAAGAAAAAATCACCGGTTGTTTGGTGGCTGTTAGCCGGTATTCTCCTGTTTGGTGGAATATATTATTCCGGGCTGGCTGATCCATATTTGGACAAATGGTTTCCGACAAAGCGGGACGGAACCGAACGAATCATTGCGGCAAAACCGCAGCAGGTGAAAACCGGAACAACAATACCAGATTTACGGAAAAATTCAGTAAGCATGTTAAACTATACTACGGCCTGGTTAAAGAAGCTGACCTCATCCGGTTTTGCTGTGATTGACGGGAAAGTGGAGATTTATTCTGACGAGGGAAAAAATGTATTCTCATTGGAGCCTGAGGAGAGTCCCCCGGCAGGAATAATCATTAAAGCCTCGGCGGCTGTGGATTCGATTCAGCACTGGAATATTGGTCAGGTCAGGACATTTGCGCTGACCAACTATCCATCCGGAAATTACCAGCCGGTAATTATCAGGCTGAATAAGAGTCAGGATACAAAGGATATCGGGAACCGCCTCCTTCAACTGGGGGATAATGTAGTATTACGGAAAGTCCTAGTACAAAAATTAACCGGCCAAACGACGGTCTTTTTCTATATAGCAATTTATTCGTAGAGCCATCACCATGCGAATACTCTCCGGACAGTATAAAGGAATTCAAATCGGTCCGGGACTGGGTAAAGGTGTGCGTCCCACACAGTCACGGGTTCGTAAAAGTTTATTTGATATATTGGGACCACTGGATCAGGTTCATTTTGTGGATTTATTCTCCGGTACGGGAATTATTGGGTTTGAGGCAGCCAGCCGCGGGGCGGACCCGGTCCATTTTGTCGAGAACCATCGGAAACGTCTTGAACAGATTCGCGTAACTGCGGAAAAATTTTCCAAAACACAGTTCCGTTTCTTTGCTGAAGATACTTTTCATTATTTAAACTCATCACATTACGCAGATATTATTTTTGCCGACCCGCCATACCGTCTTTTAGACTTTAGAGAAAAGGAATCTCTGATTAAATTATCTTTAGAGAAACTCTCATCGGAAGGGCGCTTCATTCTGGAATCACACGGGAAGGATACGGATTTTCATTGTGATCAAATCCGTACGTATGGAGACACCCGGTTAATGATCTGGACAAAACATGCTTAGAAAAGTGATTTATCCCGGAACCTTTGATCCGATCCACAACGGGCACGTGGATATTGCCACCCGTGCGTCAAAATTGTTCGATCAACTCATCTTCGGTGTTGCCGACAACCCATCCAAGGAACCATTGTTTACGGTTGAAGAAAGAATGAAACTCATTCGGGAATCGACGCGTCATATTCGCAACGTGCAAGTGAAATCCACGCCGGGGCTGGTAGCTACCTTTGCCCAAGATGAATCGGCCGTTGCCCTAATTCGGGGCCTTCGTCATGTATCGGACTTTGAATTTGAATTTCAAATGGCAATGATGAATTATCATCTGGCTCCGGAAATCACAACCATCCTGATGATGCCTGATGAAAAATTTATTCACCTGAATTCAACAGTTGTAAAAGATGTAGCCAAATTACATGGTGATATCAGCGATTATGTTCCCACAATGGTAATGGAGTATTTAAAAATTAAATTTCATTAGTCCTGTTCTTTGTAAATTTCCCTTCTATTATTTTCGATATTTCAGGAGTTATTGCGCTATGCCAACCTATGAATACCAGTGTGGGGATTGTGGTCATCGGTTTGAAACCTTCCAATCCATTAAGGAACCGGCCCTGACGACTTGTCCTCAATGTCATCATGAGGCCGTGCACAGACTAATCAGTTCCGGAACCGGACTGATATTTAAGGGTTCCGGGTATTATCTTACGGACTATAAATCTGCTCCGTCGAAACAAAAGCAGTCCGGAGATAAATCAAAGAAAACCAAGTCAGAAAAACCAAAAAAACAGGATTAATAATTAATGAATACAACAACTAACGGTCAAAATATCGCGATGGTAAATGGTTCTTTACAGGTTCCGGATCATCCGATCATCCCATTTATTGAAGGGGATGGAACCGGACCGGATATTTGGGCGGCAACCGTTCGTGTTATCGATGCTGCCGTTAAAAAAGCCTTTAATGGGGAAAAATCAATTGTCTGGAAAGAAGTTTATGCCGGTGAGAAAGCCTTTACGAAAACCGGATCCTGGCTTCCGGAGGAAACCCTTGAAACCATCCGGAAATACGTTATTGCGATTAAAGGGCCTTTAACGACCCCGGTAGGTGGGGGGATTCGTTCCCTGAACGTGGCTTTACGCCAGGAATTGGACCTTTATGCCTGCGTCCGTCCGGTGCGCTGGTTTAAGGGCGTTCCTTCCCCCGTAAAGCGTCCGGAATTGGTGGATATGGTGATCTACCGCGAGAATACAGAAGATATTTATGCAGGAATTGAGTGGATGTATGGAGAACCTGGCGTTGACCAGGTTAAGGATTTTCTAATGAACACGATGGGTGTTACGAAAATTCGTTTTCCAAGAACCTCCTCTATCGGAATTAAACCGGTTTCTCTGGAAGGCACCGAACGACTGATGCGCTCGGCGATCGATTATGCTCTCTCACACGGACGGAAATCAGTGACCATTGTTCATAAGGGGAATATCATGAAATTCACTGAGGGCGCATTTAAAAAGTGGTGTTATGAGCTTGCAGAACGGGAATATGGGGATCGGGTATTCACTTGGGCTGAATATGACCGAATTAAATCTGCTGAGAATGAAGAAACTGCAAACCGGGTTCAGAACGATGCGTTGGAAAGAGGAAAATTGTTGATTAAGGATTTTATAGCTGATGCCTTTTTACAACAGATTTTATTACGACCGGCTGAATATGATGTAGTGGCAACTCTTAATCTGAATGGCGACTATATTTCCGATGCATTAGCCGCCATTGTAGGTGGAATCGGCATTGCTCCCGGTGCTAACATTAATTATTCCACGGGACATGCTATTTTTGAAGCTACTCACGGAACAGCGCCGAAATATGCCGGATTGGATAAAGTGAATCCATCCTCGTTAATTTTGTCCGGAGTGATGATGCTGGAGCATCTGGGATGGAAAGCAGCAGGCAATCTGATTGTACAGGGTATCGAACAGTCGATTATCAAGAAACGTGTGACTTATGATTTCCATCGCCTGATGGATGGTGCAACCAAATTGAAATGTTCGGAATTCGGTTCCGAAATCATTGCCAATATGTAATTGTGCCGTGGATGAAATCCTAGGAAAGGGTGCGTAGTATTACGCGCCCTTTTTTAAATTCTATACAGTCAGATCATTACCATGTTTATAGATGTCACTGAAATTCAATTAATTGCCGGGAATGGGGGGCCGGGTGCGGTTTCCTTTCGCCGGGAGAAATTTATTCCGAAAGGAGGACCGGATGGAGGTGACGGGGGGCGGGGAGGACATATATATCTCAAAGTTGATCCTCATTTGCGAACACTCCAGGACATCCCATACCGGAGAGTTTATCGCGCTCGCAATGGCGGTCATGGGCAGGGGAGTCGGAAATTTGGCGCCGATGGACACGATATCACGATCAAAGTTCCTCCGGGCACGCAGGTCTATTCGCTGGAGAAAGAACAGGTAATCGCCGATCTGGTCGCCGGTGATCAGGAATTCCTGGTCTGCCGAGGAGGAAAAGGGGGCCGGGGGAATGTTCATTTTAAATCTTCCACGCATCAGACGCCGCGATATGCCCAGCCGGGTTTACCGGGCGAGTCCGGCACTTTTCGTCTGGAATTGAAATTACTGGCTGATGTGGGATTGGTCGGTCTTCCCAATAGCGGAAAATCAACGCTGCTCAGTACGTTATCGAATGCGCGTCCCAAAGTTGCTAATTATCCGTTTACTACTCTAAATCCCAATCTGGGGATCGTAAAATACGGTCCGTATGCTTCTTTCGTCTGCGCGGATATTCCGGGTCTGATTGAAGGTGCTTCCCGGGGAAAAGGCTTGGGACACCAATTTCTGCGACACATTGAACGTACATCGGTATTGGTTTTTCTGATAGATTGCCTGACACCGGAACCGGACGAAACACTCAGGTTATTGCAAAACGAATTGAAGGCTTTCAATCCCCATCTGTTAAAAAAGCCACAAATCTGGGTACGATCTAAAATCGATTTAATCGGTCCCGATGACTCCCGGGATGTTGAAGGTTATCTATCCATTTCATCCCATTCGGGAGAAGGATTGGATACATTAATAAAATCCATAGTTCCCTATTTGAATGAACAGTCTGGAGCAACTCCTTAATTTATTGAATGTACCCGGATTGGGGCCGCATCGCATTCGCAGTTTAATCTCTGCCTATTCGTTAGAGACTACTATTTTTAATTTATCTGTTCAGCAGTTATGTCTGGTTCCGGGTATTGATATGAAACTGGCCCGACACATCAAGGAATACTCTAAGTTCGATTATGGCCGTAGAGAGTTGGATAACGCACGGAAACTGGATACTACAATAGTTTCCTTTTATGATAATGGATATCCTCTATTATTGCGAAAGATATATAATCCTCCAGTTTTACTTTATGTGCGTGGAAACCGAGTACCCCCAAGGGGCGACTGTGTTGCGGTTGTGGGAACACGATCTATGACACGGTATGGAAAGGAAGTGACAACCGGGTTAGTGAAAGATTTAACTTCCCTGGGCCTGACCATTGTCAGTGGTCTCGCTCGGGGGATTGACACGGTGGCACACAATACTTGCGTAGCAGCAGGGGGGCGAACTCTGGCTGTTCTGGGAACCGGCGTGGATCGAATCTATCCGGCGGAGAATAAAAAACTGGCTCAGGGAATCATGGAACAGGGTGCCATGATCTCCGAATACCCATTGGGAACAAAACCTGATGCAACGAATTTTCCCCGGCGGAATCGCATCATCAGCGGGTTGTCACTGGGGACCATAATCATCGAAGCAGGGACGAAGAGCGGTGCCATTCTGACTGCCCTGAATGCCGTAGATCAGAACCGCGAAGTGTTTGCAGTACCGGGACGTATAACGGATAAACAAAGTGTGGGTTGCAACCGACTTATCAGGAATGGAGCGGTTCCCGTTACTAAAGTAGATGATATTCTGGAGAATATAGAAAAACAGCTGAACAAGCCTGTCCGACCCATGCAGCAAAACCTGGAACTGGATTTAAATCGGGAAGAACGCTTCATCCTCGAAAAATTAAGTCATGATCCAATTCAAATCGATGCTCTTGCGGAAGAAACCGGAATAGATGTTATTCAGCTTCTTTCAAAGCTGCTGGAACTGGAGTTAAAAGGTGCGGTTGTTCAAATCTCGGGGAAACAGTTTCTTAAGTCGGGGCAGGTTTTTATTCAATAAGCGGTAAGATATTTACAATCGCCGACTGTGAAAATCCCAATATAATATGGTAATCCGATAATCGAATTATGATCCGTAAAAAGCACAATCATTTTCGAAAAATTCGCTTAAATTCCGGCATGGATAACGTGGAGGGAATACATGCGTAACCATCCCCACATACTTGTTGTGGAAGATGATTTGGATACTCTGGTACTTTATGAAAAGACGATTGGCAGGAAATATAGAATTGAATCTGCTGTATCCGTACCAGATGCAAAGCGTTGGCTTAGTAAAGATGATTTTGATTTAGTATTGCTTGACTTGTCTCTGGACGGTAAAGAAGACGGGTTGGATCTCACCCGTTTTATTCGTAACGATAAGAAACTGAAATCATTACCGGTGATTGCTGTTACCGCACATGCTTTTATTCAGGATATGCGTAATTGTTTAAACGCCGGTTGTAACGAATATATCGCCAAACCCTATCCAATCTTCGAATTAATAAAAAAAGTGGATCACTATATAGCCAGTTCTGCAATGGCCTGATCTGTTTCCGACTCAATTAAAATTACCTGAATTCAATTCACCGTTTTATCCCGATATGGAGAAAACCACGGCCTATGGCCGTGGATGAATCCTTTTCTATCATCCCGGGATCGGGATGTCGCCCTTATGGGCGTGCTTGTGCTTTGCTAGGTACCACGGGATTTTCCCGTGCCTGCACGCCATAGTGCGTTTTGGCACGCAGGCGTGGGGCTCCATTTGTTCCGTTAATTAACGTCAATATGGTGATTTCGGAAGGAACCCCCAACCGTAAGGGCGGACCCCAATAACCGGTACCTCGATTTACATAGATCCACGTCCCATGATGGGTATAGAGACCGGCGATGTATGGATGAGCCTGTTTTACAACCCAGTTAAAAGGGATAAATTGGCCTCCGTGTGTATGTCCCGATAATTGTAAATCCACATGATTCCGAGCCGCTTCATCAATACTTCCCGGTTGATGAGCCAATAACAATTTTATCGAATTATTCGGAGAACCGGCCAGGGCCTGCTTCACATTGGGCTTGTTTTCCGGATCCATTTGCCGGGCGGTAAAATCGGTAATTCCGGCAATCGTCAGGCACGCTGTTCCACGAGTCACGATACGGTGTTCATTAATCAGCGGTATGAATCCAAGCGCTTGCACTTCGGGAATCCAATGGGAAACACCGCTGTAGTACTCATGATTTCCGGTTACAAAATATTTTCCCATAGGGGCTTGGAGTTGTTTGAGCGGCTGAATGTCATTCTGCAGATATTTTACCGATCCATCCACCAGGTCACCCGTCATAACCAGGATATCAGGGTTCAAGGACATGGCCTGGTCAGCAATGCGCTGCACATAGTCCCGTTTTATCGTGGGACCTACATGGATGTCTGATAATTGCACAATCCGCAGCCCTTCCAAGCCGGGAGGCAGATTTTCGATTGGGACAGAGATTCGAAAAATAGAGGCACTCCGACGCGCTTCAAACAGTCCCCAGACGGAAAGCCCCGCCGATAACCCTAATAAACCAAATGTAACTGTATCCCTGATAAATATTCTTCGCTGGGGATTAAAAACCGTTTCCGAGAGATGATCAGGTCTGGTTAAGCCGGGAATTACCAGGCCCAATCGTTCCAAGCCAAGTTTAAATATCCAAAGAAGATCAAAACCAAGAATCAGAAGAAAGGCCAGAGAGAAAAATCCGAGACTGAAATATCCGGCCCAGGATACCTTATCAATCCAGGAGTTTTCAAATCCCTTATATCTGAGCAGGGCTGGTATCAAAGGCAGAAAGGTTAGCAATACGACCAAACACCAGAACCAGAAATTTCCCGTGGTGGAAAGCTGGAATGAGGGAATGATCCGGAATCCCACGTATCCATGAATTAGAGCCAGGACCAGAATAACAACGATCAGAAAAATCATCAGCTTTGTTGAATCAAATTTGAAGAAAAAGGTCTCCGGAAGATCACGGTGTAAACGAAATCCCTAACCGGCAACCAGAGCGCCGGACGATAACCGAATCACAGGCAGATCCAACGATTTTATCATTTGACGGACAGAAATACCGGTCATTCTTTCAACCTGTGACAGGGAAAGCGTGACATCCCCTATTGTGAGATTCGATTTTGGAGATAATTGATTGATATATTTGTATTTACTCGGGTATAGTTCCACCATAACATAAAGTTCATCTCCGCCGATTTTCCTCATGTAATTCCAAATTGGATCGGACTGTAATTGTTGGATTGAATTGAAGTAGTCCACGTCCAGAATCGATTCAATTTGCAATTTGTCGACGGATATTTTGGCTCGGATGGCCCGTATCCCGTGCCGGATATCCTGGTTCAGGTTTTCTTCCAGCGTATTCACCAGAATCAATGGCAATTCAGCTTCGGATATATATTGCTTCCGGAGTTGGGTAGGATTTTTATTGTTTTGATGCGATCGTGATTGCCGGGCGGTTTCCAATGCATTTCCCGGCAGCGGAGGTTTTCTATTCGTCGCTGTTTTTGGATTTATAATTAGGGAACGGGAGGCTGATTTTATTTGCGGTTCGTCCGTAGTGTTTTTGCGTACCTTATTCAGTGTACTGTCGAAAATATTGGGGTGAAGAATGGCAATCTCAGGAGTATTGGCAGAGGCCGGTTCAAGGGGTAGAATAAACTCATCCGGATTATTGACATACCAACCCGGTAAGGTATGGATGCGGTTCAATACATAATATCCTGTGATCGCCGCCAGGAAAAGCAATCCCGTGATAGCCAGCAAAGTACCGTAATACAATCGTTTCAGGTGTCGATCCAAAGGGTGAAGAGTCCTGTATTTGTTGAATGAATTCCTTCGTTGAAGTTAACGAAGAGTACCCATGCCAGGCAGGTGACGGTTCACGTTTGGCCATCCGTGAATCGGTTCAAGTAATCATGGTAAAATAACCAGACTGACCCTAAATTTTTTATCCATACTACAATCACTTGACGGCTAAACAGTTACTAATGCGTCTTTCAACCAAACAGCGTACGCGATCAGATACAGGAAACACCGGATATTTTCGGTGTTTCCGAAACATGATATTCGCAGTGATCCCGGAAAATTAAATTAACGATGTCCGGTTTTCGTTCATTGTCGTCCACGAATAGAATTCTTCCCATCGTCGTGGTTGTTACGCTGGGTTTACTCTATATAATTCCCAAATTGAAAACTCCCGAATCCCTGTCGGATCTTCCGGGATTACCCGTCCTGGCGGTATTTCCTTTTGAAAGCCTGGTCCCCGATTCAAGCCAGTCAAGTCTGGGAGCAATCCTCCAGGATTTGATCATTACCGACCTGACCGGTCTTCGTGATTACCGAATTTTATCCTGGGAACGACTGCTGGATGTTCAAAAATCCCTGTTGAACACACAAACCAACGCTTCTTTGCGGAATCCGGTTCTGGATATCGCCCGATCAGCCGAAGCCAGTGCATTGTTAACCGGTCGTATTATTAAGATGGGATCAAAAACCATTATTACCTCCAAACTTCTCAGATCGGTTGATGGGGTGGTCATCAACTCCCATAAAGTGGAAGGAACTGATCTTTTCAAGCTTGTGGATGCCCTGTCCGAATCCATCCGACGGGATCTGGAACCGCGGGAATCAGTTTCAGAACCCGTATCCATTCCGGTAGCGGAAAAAACCAGTACATCCATTCCGGCCTACTCCGAATATCTGGCTGGTATTCAGGCGTTGAATTCAGCAAAATATATTGAAGCGATTCATTCGTTTGACGCCGCCCTGGACCTTGATCCCCATTTTAAAAAAGCCTTATTTAAGAAGGTTATGGCCCAATGGTGGGCGGAATCTCATGGCGATATTCGTCCCGATGCAACTGCCCAAACGCTGGAAAAGATTCAATCACGAAATGTCAGCTTATCCAACGAAGAAAAATTCATGGTGGAAGGTCTGGAGCACTTGGTTCATAAGCAATTCAATGAAGCCCGGGATGTTTTTCAGGACTTGGTGCATCTACGACCGGATGAGAAAGAATATTGGTACAATCTGGGAGAGGCCTATTTTCACGGTGGCGGTGAAGAATTACGAGCCCTGGATGCGATGGAACATACGTTGAAACTGGATCCCGACTTTGAACTGGCCTATGTACATATCCTGGATATCTATATGCTTCGCAAGTTTTATGAACGCGGTCTGGAATTCACTGACCAAATCCTGAAAAAAAATCCGCTCCATCCTCTGGGCGTTGAACGACGGGCCCAATTTCTCACCGTGATCGGAGATTTTGATCAGGCATTGGACCTGTTGGATCGGGCGTTGAACTCGGATCGGGAGAGTCGTCGATTGAAATTACAGTTGGCCGAAACACATTACTTTGCCGGAGATTACAATCAAACCGTGGATATCTGTCATACGCTTATGGAGCAATCTATCGGACGGGGAGACCGAATGCGTTGTCTTGAACTTATGGCATCATCCTATATTATTCGGGGGACTTATCTGGCAGGCGCCAGGGATATCCTGACGTATCGTGGAAAACCGGATTCTGTCTGGGAACAGGTTATTTCTATGGAAGCGGCCTATCTAGCCGGTCTGGGTGGTCAAATGGCGATCAGCAAGGAATGGATTAACCAGAGTGGGATTGATACAACCTCGCGCCAGTTATGGTATCAGAAAATGATTATCCAAGGATTTCTGGCCTATTTGAACGGGGATCGCGAAAGTTGGGTATCCGTACAGAAGGAAATGAAATCCAGTTCAATTACGGAAAAACCTGATGACCGTATTCGCTTCTCGGAATATATGGAGTGTCTGAATGCTATGATGCATGAGAATTATGCCGATGTAATTCCCATTGGTGAATCGCTGATAAAAAATATATTTCCGGGGCCATTCGGGCGATATTTACTGGCCATTGCATATTGGAAAAACGGCCGGCCCGGAGATGCGCTTACCTTGACGAACCAAATGCAGAGTCTTAGTTTCGATCCGGCCAATTACGAATTCAACTATCCTCGGAGTTTTTATTTACAAACGATGATATATAGTGATATGGGGGATTTGGAAAATGCCCGGCGTGCCTATCGAAATCTGGAAAAGATCTGGAGAAATGTTGATGAATCCGCTCCGGAATGGCGTCAGGCACGGGTTGCGATTCAAACTATAATGAAAGGTGCAACATGATTGAACATGAAATTATCCCGTTATTCGGGCCTTTATGGTGGAAAGCGATTTTGACTACTGGATTAGGAGTATTCATCCTGCTTTATCTGGGGAAAAAACTGCCTCCTAAAACCGTGGAGAAAATGACCCGTGTCATTGGAATCTTTCTTATCTTCGTGGCTGTAGGCATGCAACCCTATGAAATGTGGGTAGGGAAATGGACCGTTCAATCCAGCCTTCCCTTACAGATGTGCGGAATATCGGCCTGGTTATCGGGTTTTGCCCTGCTTTATAAACCAATGTGGATTTATTATATTGTCTTCTACTGGGGAATCCCAGGTGCATTTCATTCATTGATGACACCGGAATTCACACTGGGAACACAGGGTATTTTCTTTTATGAATATTATATCTCGCATGGAGGAATTATCCTCGCGGCGTTGTGGGCGACACTGATCTTAAAACGGAGACCGGCGGAATGGTCCTGGTTGAAAATGTTTGCCTGGACACAGTTGGTCTTACCGGTGATCGGCAGCATTAACTGGCTCCTGGATGCAAATTATATGTACATCTGCAAACCTCCGATCGTAGATAATCCGTTCATTGTCGGTCAATTCCCTTATCACCTGATCGTCCTTGAATTTGCCGCGCTGTTGCATTTTATGATTGTTTATGCTCCCTTTGGAATTTCCCGCTGGCGAAAGAAACATCAATCTGCTCCGGCCTCATGATTCCCGTTTTCTCTGGAAAACACTCCTAATTTCCTCTGTAAATTCAGCCGATGAATTACCTGGCATTCTATTTTTTCCTGGCTCTCGGAGTATCATTCCTTTGCTCACTCCTGGAATCCGTCCTGTTGACGATTACTCCCAGCTACATCTCGGTAGTACATAAAACAAATCCCAAAGCAGGCGCTAAACTGGATGCGCTTAAATCGGAGATCAATCGCCCGCTGGCGGCCATTCTGTCTTTAAATACAATTGCCAATGTGGTGGGTGCTGCCGGTGTCGGTGCCAAAACTCTGGAAATCTATGGAAGCGATTATCTGGCAATTGCTTCTGCGATTTTGACCCTTTCAATTTTGGTAATTGCAGAAATTATCCCTAAAACCATTGGCGCTGTCTATTGGAAACGATTGGCGCTTCCTTCGGCGTACATCATTGAGTTTCTCATTATTCTTACGTATCCCTTTGTCTGGCTTTCGGTGCGGTTTTCCGGGTTGTTTAAGGATGATAAACATCGCTTGTCCGTCTCCCGGGAAGAGGTCATCGCCATGGCCGAAATTGGTGAAACCGAAGGGACCATCGAAGAGAAAGAAAGTGAAATCATCGAAAACCTGTTTAACCTGCGGAATGTGGTAGCGGAAGAAGTGATGACACCGCGATCGGTGATATTTGCCGTAGCAAAAGATACGACCGTAGGTGAGGTGATCGAACGCCATTCACCAATCGCCTATTCCCGGATTCCCGTTTATGAAAAGGATATGGACAATGTGGTTGGGTTTATCCATCGTTATGATTTAGTCAATGCCCAGGCCGAGGATCGTTTCGACGTTCGCATTGAAGAACTGATGGAGCCAATAATCACGGTCCAGCAAGAAAAATCCGTGGCGGATATTCTGGATGAATTTGTACGCCAACGGCAGCAGATATTTATCGTTGCTGATGAATTCGGGACCACCACCGGCCTGATTACGTTGGAGGATGCGATTGAAACCCTCCTGGGTGTAGAAATTGTGGATGAACATGACTCAGTTGTTGATCTTCGAAAACTGGCGCGGGAAAAATATAAATCCCGACTGCACTCCCGACAGATAAAACCCAGAACAGCTTCGGATGACACCCAGCCTGATCACTGATTCTTTTGGGCTGATTGCCGTTTTACTGGTAGTGCCGGCGTTTATTTTCGCCGGAAACCGGATACCTTTTATTCACCGTATTTTTAATGTGATTCCACCGCTGGTATTCGCCTATTTTATTCCCACACTATTATCTCATTTCAACATTATTCCCCGATCCGCTCCTGTCTATTCGGCGATCAAGACGTATATTTTACCTGCCAGTTTGCTTTTGTTGACGTTGGCCGTCGATATCAAAGGAATCCTGCGGTTGGGACCAAAAGCCGGAATCATGTTCCTTTCCGGTACGCTTGGTGTTGTGATCGGAGGTCCGCTATCCCTGTGGCTTTTTCAGTCTCATTTACCAGCCGATATTTGGAAAGGAATGGCTGCCCTTTCCGGATCATGGATCGGTGGCGGAGCTAATTTTATCGCTATTGGTAAATCGGTGGGAGCCACCGATGCCATGTTGGGTATGATCGTGGTGGTGGATGTTGTCGTGGCCTATACCTGGACCGGTATATTGTTGTTTATGGCAGCCCGTTCCAAATCGTTTGACGAACGCACCGGAGCTGATACAACTGCCATTGAATCCTTGCAAAAAAAGGTAGAATCGTTTCAACGGTCAACCTCGCGCGTTCCTGAGACTACGGATTGGATGATTCTACTGGCCGTGGCGGCGGCCGGTTCATTTTTTGCCTATCGCCTCGGTGAATGGCTGCCACCCCTGGGTGCGATTATTTCCCACTCAACCTGGCGGGTAATCGTTATTACAACGCTGGGAGTCGGTCTCTCGTTTACCCGCTGGAAAAACCTGGAGGGGATTGGCGCCAGTAAACTGG
>JAADFQ010000128.1 GCA_013152835.1 FCB group bacterium | reverse complement strand
CATGATCCGGCCGTTTGATTTTTCGTTCCAATCCGAAATCATCGATTTTTCGATACAGGGTGCGTTCACTCATTCCCAGGGACCGGGCCGCTGCACGACGATTATTCCCAAAGTACTTCAATGTCCGTTCGATCGCTTCCTGTTCCAATTCTTTCAGCGTCATATCCCCGATAGCCTCGTCCCGGATCAGTTTTGGTGATTGATCGATTTTCCCTACCGGACGAAATTCCGTAGGAGCTCCTGGAAGCGCCGGAATACCGCCGGGAATCATGGATCCCTGGGATAAAATCTGCTTAATGGTTTCCGTGTCCTGCCGGAGGGCGAAAAGTTGGCGCAGAATTAATTCCCGTTCAGCCTGGTCCGCCGGTTGATTGACAATGACCGGCAGCGCCCGGTTGTGTACCTCCACCGGTTTGTCACGGAACAAGGATCGTTCCACCATTTCTGCCGTGATCCGTTCGCCCCGTTCCAGCACGAGGATGCTTTCCACATAATTTTTCAATTCGCGGATATTCCCGGGCCAGTCATACTGCTTCATAATGCGTATTGCATCCGGTGTAAATCCCCGGTACCGGATATCATTGCTCGTCGTGAACTCCAGCGCGAATCGTTCCACCAGCATGGACAAGTCTTCAATCCGGTGGCGTAACGGCGGGACATGAATCGTTACCGTCTTTAGTCGATAATATAAATCCTGGCGAAATTCACCATTGCGAACCTGTTCTTCCAGGTCCTTGTTGGTCGCCGTAATCAGGCGAACATCCGTGTGCAGTGTTTTGGAATCACCAACGCGCATGAATTCACCGGTTTCCAGAATCCGCAATAATTTAACCTGGGTTTCCAGCGGTGTTTCCCCCAGTTCATCCAGGAAAAGCGTCCCTTTATTGGCCGTTTCAAAATAGCCTTTCCGGTCTTCCGAGGCTCCCGTGTAGGCCCCCTTTTTATGGCCGAATAATTCGCTCTCGATAATTCCCGAGGGAATGGCGCCGGAATTGACGATCACAAGCGGGAATTGGGAACGGCGGCTATTATAGTGAATCGCTTTGGCCACCAGTTCTTTTCCCGTTCCCGATTCGCCGGTGATTAATACCGAAATATCCACCGGTGCCACTTGTAAGACCATTTCCATGACTTCCCGAATTTCATCGGAACGACCTAAAATACCGGATGATCGCTGTAAGCGGTCTAAATCCATTCTAAACCCCTTTCAAGCGTGTGTTTTGTTGATATAGCGGCCACATACTGCTGAGCAACGTTCGCAGGTCTGAATACTGTGGTTTCCAGTGCAGTAGTTCATTGGCCCGGTTGGATACGGCAACCAGCTTATCCGGATCACCGGGCCGCCGGTCAACCACCTTGTACGGTACGGCGGCTCCCGAAATCTCTTCAGCCATTTTAACCACCTCCAGGACCGAGTACCCTTCGCCGGTGGCCAGGTTTACCATCAAACTTTTGTTCGAGGACTCCAGTCTGTTTAACGCCTGTACGTGGGCGCTGGCCAGATCATTCACATGAATGTAATCCCGGACACCGGTTCCGTCGGACGTATCATAATCATTTCCGAATACTTCGAAAAATTCCCGTTTACCGGAGGCAACTTCCATCACAATCGGCAACAGGTTGGCCGGATTCCGTTCTTTGCAGTGAATACGATGTTTTACATCATAGCCAGCCGCATTGAAATATCGCAGCGCGGCAAATCGCAAGCCGGATAATTCATCCAGCCAGTGCAGGTTTTTTTCAATGGCAAGTTTGGTATAACCGTAATAATTAATTGGTTTTGTGGGATGATTTTCATCGATGGGTAAATATTCCGGAAAGCCGTAAACCGCCGCTGTCGAGCTAAACACAAAATAGGGAATCCCGGTCGCTAAAATCACATCCAACAGTGTATAGGTTCCGTTTAGATTATTTCGGAGATATTTTCCGGGATTCAGCATGGATTCACCGGCGGCTTTCCAGGCGGCCAAATGGATTACACCACCAAACTGCCCTGTCCGACACAGGCTCAGTAATCGCTCCCGGTCCAGGGTCGATCCCTGAATAAAGGTTGCCCGGGGATCCACATTTTCCCGGAATCCCAGCGATAAATCATCGTAAACCACAACATCATGTCCCGCATCACAGCAATCCATGACAACATGAGAACCAATATATCCGGCGCCACCGGTCACAAGCAGTTTCATTTCAGCGTCCTTTCCCGAATCCGGGTATCATTTCTTTTTCGAATCGTAGTATTTCGTCCCGCAGTTTCGCGGCGCGCTCGAAGTCCAGTTTTTCCGCCGCTTCGACCATTTCTTCCCGCATCATTTCCAACGCCATTTGACGGTCCAACTGGTCAAAATCACTTCCTCGCCGGGATACGCCGGAAGCCGGGTCCTCGCCTTTTCGGGAATCGGCCACAGCCGTCGATTGCATAATGTCTTCCGTTGATTTGTAGACCGTGGTGGGCGTTATGCCGTGTGCAAGATTATAGTCCTGCTGAATTTTCCGGCGGCGTGCGGTCTCCCTGATTAAATAGTCCATGGCATCCGATACATAATCGCCATACAGAATGACCTTTCCACTGATATTCCGGGCCGCCCGTCCGGCCACCTGCATCAGTGAACTACGGGATCGGAGAAAGCCCTGTTTATCCGCATCCAGGACGGCTACGAGAGACACCTCCGGTAAATCCAGTCCTTCCCGTAATAAATTAATCCCCACCAGTACATCGAATTCGCCCAATCGTAAATCCCGAAGGATCTGGACCCGTTCCAGTGAATTAATGTCGGAATGCAAATAGCGAACACGGAGATTAAGACCAGACAAATATTCTGTCAAATCCTCGGCCATGCGTTTGGTCAGAGTGGTGACCAGGACGCGCTCATTCTGCGCCACCCGGGCATTGACTTCTCCAAAAAGATCATCGATCTGACCCCGGGTCTTCCGTACTTCCACTTCGGGATCGATGAGACCTGTGGGACGAATCACCTGTTCCACCACCAATCCGCCGCTCAGGGCCAATTCCTGATCGGAGGGCGTGGCTGAAGCATACAGAACCTGATTCTGAAGCGCCAGAAATTCATCGATCTTTAATGGCCGGTTATCGAGGGCACTGGGGAGTCGGAATCCATATTCAACGAGGGTTTCCTTCCGCTTTCGATCGCCGTTGTACATTCCCCGCAATTGGGGTAGAGTTACGTGTGATTCATCGATCACCGTCATAAAATTATCCGGGAAGAAATCAATGAGTGTCCAGGGGCGTTCCCCGGGTTTACGGCCGGAAAAATACCGTGAATAATTTTCAATCCCTGAACAGTATCCGATTTCCTGAATCATTTCCAGATCAAAATTCGTGCGTTGTTCCAACCGCTGCGCTTCCAGTAATTTTCCCAGATCGCGTAATTCCTTAACGCGCAGGACCATATCTTTCTGAATTTCCATCACGACGCGACCGATTGTTTTCTTATCGGTAACAAAATGCTTGGCCGGATAAATGGATATTTCTTCCAGTTTTCGCAGGATTTCACCGGTGAGTGGATCGAAAGTGACCATTTCATCAACCTTGGAGCCAAACAGCTCAATCCGGAGACTGACATCTTCATAAGCGGGAAATATTTCCAGGATATCTCCCCGCACCCTGAAATTACCCCGTTCCAGCACCGATTCATTCCGTAAATAGTGAATATTAACCAGTTTGCGCAGGAGGTTTTTTCGATCAACGGTCGCCCCTTTTTTCAGGGTAATCACCTGCTCCTTGTATTCGGTGGGCGAACCGATACCGTAAATACAGGAAACGGAACTGACGACAATCACATCTTTCCGTTCCAGGAGAGAACTGGTTGTTTTGAGTCGCAGTTTATCGATTTCCTCGTTGGCAGACATATCTTTTTCGATATAGGTATCCGTTACCGGGAGATAGGCTTCCGGCTGATAGTAATCGTAATAACTGATAAAGAATTCCACGGCGTTTTCCGGGAATAATTGCTTGAATTCACCGTAAAGTTGAGCTGCCAGAGTTTTATTGTGGGAAATAATCAGGGTCGGTCGCTGTACCTCTTCAATCACTTTTGCAACCGTATAGGTCTTCCCCGATCCGGTTACACCGAGCAAGACCTGGTGCTTTACCCCGGAATTAAGTCCCTGAACCAGACTGCGGATTGCCTGGGGCTGATCGCCCTGGGGTTGGAAGTCGGAATGGATTCTAAACTCTGCCATATCGACAAAAATTACGTCGAAGTCATTACCCGAATCAATGGCAGAGAAATGAAATCATTCCACCGGATGACCGGTGAGTTCGTATGCAGTGGCCTGATCAATGTGTACCGATATCACGGAACCGACAGCCACAGGCTCCGTAATCGT
>JAADFQ010000127.1 GCA_013152835.1 FCB group bacterium | reverse complement strand
AACGGTAAAATGGTTCGGGGAATAAAGGCGGCTTTTTTGGAATCCCAGACCGGTTGAACCGAGGCTCTCGATACGCCCAGGATGGCCACCTGTGGCGGATTCACGATGGGTGAAAACCAGGTTCCGCCGATTCCGCCAAGGGAGGAAATGGTGAAGGTGGCACCCTGAAATTCATCCGGCTTTAATTTTTTCGACCGTGCCCGCTCACTCACATCCATTAATTCCCGGGATAGCTGAACCACATCTTTTTGGTCCACGTCCCGAATGACCGGTACCATCAGGCCTTCCGGCGTATCTACTGCAATTCCAAGATGGATATACTTTTTCAGAATCAGGGCCTTCCCGGTGGAAGTCAGACTGCTGTTAACGTCGGGATAATCCTTCAGCAGAAGAGCCACCGCTTTCATGAGGAAAGGTAGTAGTGTAATCCGGACGCCGGATTCGGCCCAGGTGGTTTTCATGGATTGGCGCAATGCCTCCAATTCCGTGATATCGGCCCGGTCAAATTGCGTAACGTGGGGGACGGTTTGCCAGGCGGCCTGCATCCGTTCGCCGGTGAGACGACGAATTTTATTGAGTGGTATTTCCTCCACCGGACCCCAGGCAGAAAAATCGATCTCCGGCTGGGTCGGTTGGCCTCCCTTGGATAACCGATCTTTAATATAATTTAAAAGATCATCCTTGGTGAGACGGCCCTTGGGACCGGTCCGGGGCACCAGCGAAAGATCGATGTCCAGTTCCCGGGCCAGGCGTCGCACGCCGGGGCTGGCATGAGCAGAAGTACTGGGAGGCAGAACGGTGTGAGTCGGTGTCGGTGGAGCGGAACGTGCCGGCAATTCCGTCGGAGTTGTGTCCACGGATGGTTCCGGTTCGGCCTCCGCTTCGGAAAGTCCTTCCACGTCCAAATCAATGATGGGGCTGCCGGGCTTCAGGGTATCACCGGCAGTGACGTGAACGGCCTTCACCGTTCCGGCGTATTCGCTGGGAATTTCCATGGTGGCTTTTTCCGATTCCAGAATAATGAGAATATCGTCAACGGCGATGGTGTCGCCTGCCGACACCTGTACTTCGCTGATATCCACGTCTTCAATACCTTCGCCAAGGTCCGGTAGTTTGATTACTTTTATCAATTCAATACTCCAGGTTATACCGTGACCGGATTGGGCTTATCCGGGTCTATGGGATAGGATTTCAAGGCCTGACTCAAAACCGTCTTTTTCAGTTTTCCCCCCTGAACCAGGGCTGCCAAAACCGCCAGGACAATATGATAGCGGTTCACTTCAAAAAAGTCCCGCAACACTTCCCGGGTTTCACTGCGCCCGAATCCGTCTGTTCCCAGGGCCGTAAACGGACCCGGAACGAACGCGGCAATCTGTTCCGCAACGGGCTTCACATAATCGGATACGGCAATGACGGGCGTGTCGGAATCGGGAAGACATTCCGAGAGGTAAGCGGTGCGCTCAGGTTCCTCCGGATGTAGTAGATTCCAGCGATGGACGTCTTCCGCCTCTTTCCGAAGTTCACTGAAGCTGGTGACGCTCCACACCGACGCGGAGACAGACCAGTCCTGTTCCAGAAGTTCGGCTGCCGCCAGGGTTTCGGACACAAGCGGCCCGGCGCCCAATAGATTGACCGCTCCTTTGGATGAATCAAGGCCTGACGATTGAAGCAGGTACAGTCCTTTCAAAATGCCTGCTTCCACTCCCGGGGGCATTTCCGGGTGGAGGTAGTTTTCATTTTCCAGGGTAAGGTAATACATTACATCCTTTTGCTCCCGGACCATTTCCTCCAGGCCCCGTTGAATAATCACCGCCAATTCATACGCATAGGCCGGATCATAGGCCCGGATATTGGGGACCACCGATGCCAACAGATGGCTATGCCCGTCCTGGTGTTGAAGTCCCTCTCCATTGAGCGTGGTGCGACCGGCGGTGGCGCCCAGCAGGAAGCCCCGGGTACGCATATCCCCGGCTGCCCAGATAAAATCGCCCACCCGTTGAAAACCAAACATGGAATAGTAAATATAGAAGGGAATCATATTTACGTTATGGGTGCTGTAGGCTGTCCCAGCGGCAATGAATGATGAAATTGCGCCCGCTTCGTTGATGCCTTCTTCCAGAATCTGTCCATCCTTGGCTTCCCGGTAGTACAAATACTGACGGGAGTCCACCGGTTCATAGCGTTGACCGCCGTGAGCGTAAATTCCCAGGTGACGGAACAGGGGATCGATCCCAAAGGTACGGGCCTCGTCGGGAATAATGGGCACAACCTGTTTTCCAATCGCCTTGTGGCGGGTCAGGATGGTCAGCAGGCGCACAAAGGCCATGGTGGTGGAAATTTCCCGATCGCCGCTCCCGCGGATCAATTCTTCAAACGTGGCCAGGTCCGGCGTGTCCTGAGCTTTGGTTCGGGTCCGGCGTTGGGGGAGGAATCCCCCCAGGGCTTTCCGGCGGTTCAGGAGATACTGAATTTCCGGGGAAGATTTAGCCGGTTTATAGAATGGGGCCTTCCGGGCCTGGTCATCCGTGAGGGGAATATTGAAGCGATCCCGAAAATACAGCAATTCCTGTTCATTGAGTTGTTTCTGTTGATGGGTGATGTTCCGGCCCTCGCCCGCTTCTCCCATACCGTATCCTTTGATGGTTCTTGCCAGGATGACCGTCGGTTGCCCGGTGGTATGAACCGCGTCGTAATAAGCGGCATAGACTTTTTCAGGATCATGTCCTCCCAGGCGCAACCGCCAGAGCTCGTCATCGGTCTTATCCTTCACCAGATCCAGGAGTTCAGGATACTTGCCGAAGAAGTGCTCCCGGATATAGGCACCGCCCTCCACCACATATTTCAGCAAATCGCCGTCTACCACTTCTTCCATGCGTTTCAGCAGAAGACCGGTTTGGTCCCGTTCCAGAAGTTCGTCCCATTCGGCGCCCCAGATCACTTTGATTACCTTCCAACCGGCCCCCCGGAACGCGCCTTCCAATTCCTGAATTACCTTTCCATTCCCTCGCACCGGTCCGTCCAGGCGCTGGAGGTTGCAATTGACCACAAAAATGAGATTGTCCAGTTTTTCCCGGGTGGCCAGGGTCAGGGCTCCCAGGCTTTCCGGTTCGTCCATTTCGCCGTCGCCCAGAAAAGCCCAGACTTTTCGGTTTCCGATGGTAATAAATTGCCGATCCTCCAGGTATTTCATAAACCGGGCCTGGTAAATGGCCATGAGGGGACCCAGCCCCATGGAAACCGTGGCGAATTGCCAGAATTTCGGCATGAGCCAAGGGTGGGGATACGATGACAGTCCCCCTTCCTTGGACAGGTCCCGGCGGAAATTTTTCAAATGTTTCCGGGTGAGCCGTCCTTCCAGAAAGGCCCGGGAATAAATACCGGGACTGGTATGGCCCTGGAAGAAAACCAGGTCTCCGTCCTGATCGGGACCGTTAAAAAAATGATTAAAGGCCACTTCATAGAGCGTGGCAGAGGAAGCAAAGCTGGAAATATGTCCGCCGATGCCGTGGTGTTCCTGATTGGCTCGCACCACCATGGCCATGGCGTTCCAGCGAATCAAACTTTTGATACGCCGTTCCAGGGGGCGATCCCCGGGATAGGACGGTTGCCGGGAGACGGGAATGGTGTTGATAAAAGGGGTGATGATTCCGCCGGGAAGTTGAACGCCCTGTTGTAAGGCGTGAGCCTGTAGTTTTTCCAGAAGTTCCTGAGCCCGTTCCGGACCGTCATCGTCCAGAATGTCTTGCAGGGCCTCTAACCATTCCCGGATTTCCCGGGAAAAATCATTGTGTTGTATGGGTTCACTCATTGGTTGCCAAATTACTGAGTTTTAAACTTATATTCGGCGGGAAAGTTACGGAATCCGGGATTGGTATCATTGGCGATAATAGTAAAATTGAAGATTGCCTGTCCCGATAAGCAATACGATATCAGAAATGATTTAATCCCGATATGGAGAAAACCACCCCAATAGTTATTCGGGGTGGATGAATCTTTTTCTATCATCCCGGGATCGGGATGTCGCCCTTATGGGCGTGCTTTGCTAGGTATCACGGGATTTTCCCGTGCCTGCACGCCATAGTGCGTTTTGGCACGCAGGCGTAGGGTTCCATATTTTGGTCCAAAATCAAAAGTTGAAAGTGATAACCTGGTTTCCTGCCTCGCTGTTTCACTTTTCACTTAATTGCCACAGAGGTCACAGAGAACACAGAGGAGCCGGTTTGAGAAACCGCGAATTACGCTAATTACACGAATTGGATATTAATTGTTGATTATTCGATATTGGACATTCAAGGACAATTTAATATTGAAGATTATAGGAACTTTTCCCGGAATGTTTCCTGTTTCCAGCCAATGCCCATT
>JAADFQ010000126.1 GCA_013152835.1 FCB group bacterium | reverse complement strand
AGACACGCGTATTTTCGGTCTTGGAAGCATCATCGAAATCAACGGTTCTCGTCCGCTCGTCAAAGACCACATTTTCCAACAAGGCTCCATGTCGAATCGCATTATAGATATCGGGTTCATGCTCTGCGTTGAGATGAATCACTTTGGCGTAGCAACCACCCTCAAAATTAAAGATTCCACGATCGGACCACCCGTGCTCATCATCCCCGATCAGGGGACGGTTGGGGTCGGTGGACAGGGTCGTTTTTCCGGTTCCGCTCAGGCCGAAGAAAATAGCAGTGTTTTTCCCGTTCTGGTCCACATTGGCAGAACAGTGCATGGAAAGAACACCCTTCAGTGGCAATAAATAATTCAGAATGGAAAAGATGCCTTTTTTTATTTCACCGCCGTATTCCGTACCACCGATGATAACGATTTTCCGGCCCAGGTGAAATAATATGAACGTTTCCGAATTCATCCCGTGCTTTTCAAAATGATCGTTAAACACTTGGGATGCATTTAGAATGGTGTATTCAGGACTGAAATCGGCCAATTCCTCTTGTGTCGGACGAATAAACATATTATGACAAAAATGAGCCTGCCAGGCCCGTTTGGCCACAATCCGGATCGGTAACCGATAATCCGGATCAGCCCCGGCAAAGCCGTCAAAAACATAGGTATTGGAATCGCTGGCATGATTGTAATAGCTAACGACTTTGGTATAAAGTTCGTCAAATATGGTTTCCGAGACGGGCTGGTTCACCGGTCCCCACCAGATATGATCCGAAGAGGAGGGTTCATCCACAAAATATTTATCTTTGGGCGAGCGTCCGGTATAGCGACCCGTATCCACCATCACGGCGCCATGCATACCGATTTTGCCCTGCTTGTGAAGGATGGAATCTTCCACCAGGCTTTCCATGGGCAGATTCCGTTCAATACGACCGACCTCAGTCAGTCCAATCTTATGTAGTCCAATCGATTTGGCTGTGATCATGGGGACCTCCTATTTTCCGTGGGGGTGAGCCTGCTGATGAATCCTTTTCATCTGTTCAGGACGAAGATGGGTGTAAATCTGTGTGGACGACAGGCTGCTGTGTCCTAATAAATCCTTTACGGCCCGGATATCCGCTCCCCGGTCCAGTAAATGGGTGGCAAAACTATGGCGCAATGCATGGGGTCCCATATCGGTGGCACCCGTTGCCAGACGGATGAAATTTTTCACCCGTTTTTGAATGGTGGACAGAGACCATCGTATCCCCTTCCGGTTGGTAAATATATACTGATCCGGCGAATCCGATTTCAGGGAACGTCCCAGAAAATTCAGATATCGTTCTACCCAGGTTATACAGGCTTTATTAATGGGGATCAAGCGCTCCTTATCCCCTTTCCCGTGCACTTTTATAACATTGTCGTCCGGGTGCAGATCACCCACTTTCAGTTGAATTAATTCGTTCAGTCGCATCCCGGTGGCATAAAAGGTTTCCAGTACGGCGCGGTCCCGGAGTCCGGATAGCGTCGATGTATCCGGTAGTTCCATCAATCGCGGGATAAACGATTCCCCGATAAAATGAGGGAGTCCTTTTTTTAGTTTGGGAGATTTTATCATTCCGGCCGGATTTTTTTGGATGAACCCGAATTTCACAAGGTATTTAAAAAAGGATTTTAAGGTGGCTAAACGACGGGCGATCGTGCGGCTGCTGAACCCGGCTTCCACTTCTTTCCCTAAAAAATGGCGAATGGCCTCTTTATCGATACGATGAACCGAAATTGTTTTTTCCCCGAAATAATCCCGGAGAAAATGCTGAAAATGTTGCAGGTCGTAGGAATAGGCCGTCAGGGTATGCATGGAAAACCCCCGTTCCTTTTCCAGGTAATTCATGAATTCCAACCGTTCCTTATTCATATGCCATAACCTGTCGTATCTGATCCAGTATATCTGCCAGATCATTCGGTAACGGGGCAATAAACGTAGCCGGATTTCCGGTGAACGGGTGAATGAAACTCAGTTCCGCCGCGTGGAGGAAATGGCGCTTCAATGGTTTCAGAATCTTCTTCAACGGAAGTTGAACTTCGGGGAGATATCCCTGCAGTCGATGGATTGATCCATCATATTTTTCATCGCCGACGATGGGATGATGCCTGAAGGCGGCATGGACCCGGATCTGGTGCGTTCGCCCCGTACGTGGTTTGAATTCCATTAAAGAGAAAATCTCCAACAATTCCAGAACCTGAAAAGATGTGGAAGCCGGTTTCCCGCTGGCATCCACCCAAAAGGAAGTGGGATCCGACCGTTTTCGTTTGATGGGACCATCGATGTGCCCGGCTGATTCTTTCCACCGTCCCCAGGTAAGTCCCCGATATTTCTTATTGACCGTCCGATCCTGAAATTGACGTGCCAAATCATGATGTGCGGCATTGGTTTTGGCCACTACCATCACGCCGGAGGTATCCCGGTCCAGACGGTGGACAATCCCCGGACGGACAGCGCCGTTCAGGTCGGAAAGAGCGTTAAAATGATAGCGTAATGCATTCACCAGGGTATGGGAATGGGCACCCACTCCGGGATGGACCGTCAGTCCGGCAGGTTTATTAATGACCGCCAGGGCATCGTCCTCGAATAAAATCTCCAGTGGAATGTTTTCCGGATCCAGGACAGGATGTCGTTCTTCAGGAAGTGATTCCACTAAAATACATTCCCCGGTTTGCACGCGATAGGAAGGTTTCATCAAGTGGCCGTCGACGGTAATGAATCCCTGACGAATACACTGCTGTATCGCCGCCCGGGATATTTCCGGTAAGTTCCCCGCAAGAAACACATCCAACCGCGTATCCGGCCGGTCAACGATGAATTGATGTAAGGTCAATTCGTTTGGATATCAGACCCTGATTTGGGTTGCAGGAATAGGGAATACCACAAATAAAGGATAATTCCGATGGTAACACTTGAATCAGCCACGTTGAAAATATAAAAATGATAGGTACCCCAATAAAAGTCAAAAAAATCAACAACTTTTGCCCGGAAGAGTCGGTCGAAAAGGTTTCCAAAGGCTCCGGCCAGAATCAGCGCCAGGGAAATCCGGACCAGGATATGACTGAATCGCTCCGTCCACAACAGTCGAATCAGTACTCCCGACAGGATAATCGAAGCCAGGGTAAAAACAACAATGCCACCGGGGAAATTCAGGCCGAAGGCCATTCCCGAATTGGTGACATAGGTCAGATTAAAAAAATTGGGAATGATCGAGATGGACTCATGCAATCCCATGGTAGACCGGACGGCATATTTACTGGCCTGGTCCAGAACAAATACCAGTCCAGTAATGGAAAGGACCCTCATACAAGTCCGAGTTTTTCGCGCTCCTTACAATCCACATGTTTGGTTGTATTGGGCACTTCCATCATACGCTCTTCACCGATCAATTCGCCGCAAATCTTGCAAATACCAAAGGACCCGTCGGTGATGCGTTCCAAGGCCGCTTCCAGGTTCTGGTAATAACTGTTTTCCCGGGTCATGAAGAGATAATTCTTTTCACGCTCGTGCGAATCTGTTCCCGCATCCGCCATATGGACGGAATAGATGGAATCAGGGGAAACACCGGATTTCGCCGAATCGGAATTATTAATACCGGTTTGGATATCGCTCACTTCTCGGGATACTTGTTCCATTTTGGACAGGATCATTTTCTTGAACCGGTTTAGCTCAGCTTTGGTGTATTTAACCTTCATGATTGAATTTTCCTTTCTCAGTCTTGGTAACGGGCCAGGCCCACTTTAAATGATTCCGATCCAACCCGTATGGTATCATGAAAATCCCCGGGTTGGAATTCGTCAATCCATTCTTTGGTTAATGTTTCCGCATAAAAATAGTCGCGATAGTCGTCAAATGCGGACTGCAATTTCGACGGAAAACGGGCATAGACCCGTATACGGTCTTCCACGGCAAAATCGGCATTTTTACGCATAATCTGTACCTGTCGGATTAAGTCGCGCACCTGCCCCTCGCGGATGAGTGGTTCGGTCAATTCCGTATGCACTCCCAGAACCAGGTCATCCAGTTCCATGGCAGCAAATGGCTCTACAGATTGAGTACTGATAATTAAATCCTGTTCGCTTAGTTCCACCTTAGGCCTGATGGAATTTAAACTAAATTTTCCATTCTTCCGTATATTTCGGATCACCTCTTTGGGATCTAGGGATTGAAGTTCCTGGCGGATTTCGGGCAGGGCCTGACCGTATTGCTGTCCCAAACGGGCCAGATTCGGTTTGATCTGATAGCCAATCAAGGTCCCCGGATCTTCGGTAAAATCCACGGCTTTCAGATTCAATTCATCTTCGATGACCTGAGCATTCGTTTCCAGGAAGTCCCTAACATCCGCATCCGGGCAGTAGATCCGAATCAATTGCAGCGGCTGACGAATTTTTAATCCCGCCTGATTCCGCACTGATCGCCCACCTTCCACGACTTTCCGCAGACTGTCTACCTGCCGAATCAGGATTTTATCGATGAGTCCTGTATTTGCCAATGGAAAATCGGTCAAATGGATGCTCTCTTCATCGTCCGCAACATTCCGGCCGATATTCTGATATATTTTCTCGGTAACAAAAGGCAAGACCGGCGCCAGCAGTTTTACCGTAGTCAACAGAACCGCATGCAGGGTCTGATAGGCGGCCAGTTTATCCTCATCATTGTCGCTTTTCCAGAAACGGCGTCGGTTACGTCGGATATACCAGTTGGATAAATCCTCGATAAACCGCTCCGTCTTGCGCATCAATTTATCAAACCGATATGTTTCGTAGAGTTCTTTCGCATCCCGAACCAGAACGTTGAGTTTCGCCAGTATCCAGCGATCCAGCAAATTCCGATCTTTTACCGGAATGGGTTGCGCGGACGGATCAAACCCGTCTACGGAAGCATAGGTGGCGAAAAAGGAATAGGAATTCCACAGCGTAATCAATTTTTTGCGTACGTCATTGGCCGGGCCATAGCCAAAGAGCAGATTATGTTCCACATGTTGACCGGCATACATCCAGCGCATGACATCCACGCCCATTTTTTCCGCCGCATCCTCAAACCAGATCGCATTCCCCCAGGATTTATGCATATCCCGACCGGTTTCATCCTTCACCAAAGCATGACCCAACAAGGTCTTGAACGGTGGCCGATCTTCCAAGAAGGTGGACATGGCCAGCAGGCTGTAGAACCAGTTGCGGAATTGTCCCGGAAAACACTCGGTGATAAAGTCCGCCGGAAACCATTCCTTCCAGTATTCCGGTTTGGTCAGATAATTCATCGTGGAAAAGGGAACAATGCCCGCATCCAGCCAGGGATTTCCCACATCCGGCACGCGGGTCCCCACCAATCCGGTCTCCGGATGACGGATTTTCACCTTGTCGATCCACGGACGATGAGGTGTGTGTCCGTCAAATTCATCCCAACCTTCCACGGCCAGTTCCTTCAGTTCATCCCGACTTCCCACTACATAAAATGAGCCGTCCTCAAAAGTCCAGATCGGGAGCGCCAATCCCCAGAAGCGTTTTTTGGAAATCATCCAATCGCCCATATTATCCAGCCATTCATGTTCCCGGTCCTGGCCCCATTCCGGAATCCATTGGATCTGATCCACGACTCGTTTGATCCGGTCCCGCCAATCCATGTTGATGTACCATTCTTCCACAATCCGGAACACCAGTTCGTCGCCGGAGCGCCAGCAATGGGGATAGACATGGGGATATTTTTCCACATGGATCAAAAGGTTCCGTTCCTTTAAATCTTTAATAATCGCCGTTTTGGTATTTTCGTCCGTTGCGGATTTTCCCGTCAGCCAGCCGAATTTGTCGATGTACTTTGATTCTCCATCCAGGGGGGCAATGTTCACCAAGCCTTCCCGTTCACCGATCTTATGATCAATATCGCCGCATCCGGGAGCGATATGCACAATCCCTGTGCCCTCACCGGCAACCACAATATCCTGACCCATTGAATCTTTTCCGCCGTCGATAACGCGATGACCGGAAATGGCGGTCTTTCCTGCCGCTTTTAAAGCTTCGTCCGAATAAGGATAACCGCCGGCAATTTGCTGTGCTTCCAGATGATCGTAAGGTCCCTCGTACTCCCAACCGATCATTTCCGCACCTTTTACGGTACCAAGAATTTCATACCCGCCATGTTCCTTGAAGATTTGAGCGATGGATTTCAGTTTGGGAACGCCTTTTACCCAATTTTTCTTTTCCCGGAACTGTTTTTCCAGTCGCGGTGTTTCCAGATTCTCTTTCGCCAGATAAAAAATCGAACCGTCCACGGCCTTGATTCTCGCATAGTCCATATCCCTGTTCACGGCGGCGGCGACGTTGGAGGTCAGCGTCCAGGGCGTCGTGGTCCAGACCAAGAGATTCTCATTTTCCCTGTGTTTCAGCGGGAAACGTACAAATACCGCATCATGGGCCACCAGTTTCCGGCCTTCAATAATTTCCATTTGGGAATAGGAAGTCCCCGATCGGCCGGACCAGGGAACGACATCGGTACCGCGATAAATTTTACCGGCTTCAAATAATTTTTTCAGGAAAGCCCAAATCGTATAATTGTTTTCCTCGGACATGGTGAAATAGGAATTATCCCAGTCCATCCAATATCCCAGACGCTTGGATTGTTCGGTCTGGACACCGGCGTATTTCAGGACCCGCTGCTTGCAAAGGTTGACGAATTTTTCGATTCCGTAGGATTCGATATCACGCTTGGTCTTGAATTTCAGTTCCTTCTCAACTTCAACTTCCACCCAGAGCCCCTGACAGTCAAACCCATTCTGATAGCGGAGTTCATGTCCGGTCATGGCTTTATAACGTTGAATAATGTCCTTGAGGGTCCGTCCCCAGGCATGATGAACGCCCATGGGATTATTGGCTGTAATGGGTCCGTCCAGAAAACTCCATTTCGGTTTTCCGGCATTTTTTTGAACCCGTTTTTGAAAAATAGAATTCCGGGACCAGAAATCCAGGATTTCGTGTTCCAGTTTTACAAAGTCTACTTTGGCGTCAACCCGCTTGATGGTCATATTTCGTTTCGAAAAGATGCATTATGTGATGAAATCGAGAAGGAGAAATTAATTGCGCCCACTTTCGAATCCAACTTCGGTAAACGGACTTTTTGGTTATAAAAGAGGGGATAAAATGCCCCCCCAGAATTATACGATTGCTCCATTTCAATATTATACCTGAAAACTAATTTGTCTTACTATGTATTGATAGGAATAAATAGCAAAACATGAGTAAAAAGGAACGGAATAACCCAACAGTTTTTACATAACAAAAAATAAAGTTTTAGGAAGTTAAAGTAAACGTCCGAAAATTCCTTCGAATCACTGTTCAAAACATTCTGAATTCTCAAGTATTTGAACACATCCGAAAATCACAATTTATTCCTCATGTTAGCTCAGTTGGAGGATAATCAGTTTTTCCATTTAATTCAAGGGAAAGGGGTTATTTTGATGAAGAAAACATTTTTATTCTTGTTCTTACTCATATCGGGTATTGTTCAGGCTCAATCGGATACCCTGCGCGTAACTTATAGTGATAAACTATATTTGGGCACCATTTTGGAGACCACTAATGATGGAATATGGTTTCAGGTAGGCTCTTCTGGCGACAAATATTTTGTGATTAACCAGAATATTAAATATCTTTCAAAATCGGATGGACAGGTACTAATAAATAACGCACAGATCCAAAAACAAAATCACCGAAAAAAACCAACAATAAATTCGGTAGGGATTATTATACCAGAGGAAACTGATAATAATAAAACAAGTATTATTGGTGAGGGATCTAAATTATCATTAACACAAATTGGCGGCATCTTGATCAGCATTGCCGCAGGTATGGACTTATACTCGATTTCTCAGTATCAGAAAGAAATAGATAATTATAAAAATGCCTCTTACGATGATCCCGAGGAACTTATAAATAAAGCAAAATCTGTTGATAAAGCTCTTGATGATAGAATTGCTTTCACCAAGATTAGGAGCGTGTTTTTACTGGCTGGTGGATTGTGTATATTTCTGGATCAGAAGAAAATCGTTAATGGCGGAAAAAACCAATAGAAAGTTTCCACAAATTTTAACAATCACTGTTAAGTTTGTAAACTGAACTTATAAACCCATACAACAATGTTCAGGAATCTTGATCTTATTTCTTTGTTTTTGAACAGAATTGCTTATAGTTCCTTATTCCTCAATTTCCAGCGCATAAAACCGGGAAATATTATCCCGTTTTACCAGTAGCAGCAGCGTGTCCTTTTTTTTCTGATCTTTCACTAATCCCAAGAAATCCTTTTTTGATTTAACTTTTTCCGTACCCACACGGGTAATCAGATCGCCGGGACGGATACCGGCCTGATCGCCGGCGCTTCCCTGAGCTACATCCGTAACGACCACACCGGACTCATTCGAATCAACGCCAAATCGATTGGCCACCGAACGGCTTACATCGGCAACCGTCAGTCCGAACTCCGAGCGCGAGGAGCCACGATCCATCGCCACGGTTTCGTCTTTCAATTCCTCCAATTTTACCTTTACCGTTTTGGATCGCCCGTTGCGGAGAATCGTTACCGGAGCAACTTCTCCCGGCGGTGTGGAAGAGACTACATTTTTCAGATGAGCGGGACCGTCAATGTCCACGCCATTGAATTTTATGATTACATCGCCTTCTTCCAACCCGGCTTTTTCCGCCGGACTATTTTCCACTACGTTGCCCACCAAGGCACCGTTACGTGTATTCAAATCCATGGCGCGAGCGACTTTTTCATCCACTTCCTGGATGTAAACACCAAGCCAGGAACGGACGACATAGCCTTTATCGATCAGATCATTCATTACCTTTCGGGCCATGTTGGATGGAATGGCAAATCCCACGCCACGGTTGGCCTTTTCATATCCTCCGGTGGCAATAGCCGTGTTAATCCCGATCAATTCTCCCTTCAGATTCAACAGCGCGCCGCCACTGTTCCCCGGATTAATGGCCGCGTCGGTCTGAATAAAATCCTCGTAATTATTGCCGCTCATAATGTTGCTTCGTCCCAGCGCACTGACGATTCCCGCCGTTACCGTATGACTCAGGTTCTCGGAAAAGGGACTGCCCACTGCCAAAACCCATTCGCCGACGCGGAGTTGATCCGAATCTCCCAGGGGTAATTCATGAAGATCGTCGGCCTTAACCTGTACAACTGCCAGATCGGATTTGGGATCGGTGCCCACAATGGTCGCGTCCACTACCCGTTTATCAATCAGTTTAATCTTGATGGCATCCGCGTCTTCGATGACGTGATTATTGGTTAAAATATATCCCTTATCCTGATCTACAATGACCCCGGAACCCAGGGCTTGTCCGTGATATTCACGGTCGGGCATATTGGGCACAAAGGGAAATCCCTGGAAAGGAACGTTCGAATGAAGATCGTTCAGTTTATATACCCGGTCGGTCATAATCGTGACTACCGCCGGATTGGCCTTTTCCGCCACATCGGCAAATGTATTGCTGAACTGAGACAGAACGGAGCTTTGCGCCACCAGCATCAGCGGCAAAACCAGAAAAACGATAATACCTTTTTTCATCATAATTTCTCCAAAATTTTATCAATCTTTCAATGTGGGGAAAGCGAAAAAGTTTCGGGAATTCGATGGAGCCCCACGCCTGCGTCCCGATAACCATCGAGACTTCGTCTTGCAGGCCCGCCGGCTCCCCTGCCGGTCACTCACGGAGTGGAGTAGGCTAGTGAAGAATGAGAGCGTGCAGGTCCCGGACCCATTTTACCCACCAACGCGGTGGGTCGGTCCTCCGAAGCTTATAGAGTGTAGTTGGGAAGCAGCAGGGAATCTAACCAACCTTTTTTATCTGCCTTTGGCAGGCTCGTCCGACGTAGTCGTTCCTACGTCCTTACAGGACTTCGGGAGACAAGTCCTACCCAAAGGCGGATTGAAGGAATCGATCCATACAGTTTGATTCACTATGATTCCGTAACCCGGTATAACATAGCCTGAGGGTGCTAATACCGAAAATTAGTGTTTGCTCAAAGGTAAATGTAAGTCGGAACGATCTACTGCGGTTAATTTCTGAAATCAATGTTGGGATAAATTTTCGAACCAGACAATTTTATTGTTGGCTGAGGAAACGGAAATCACGTCCTGGTCGCCATCTCCATCGAGATCGGCGGCAGTAACCGAAACGGCTCCTGTGACTCTATTGCTGATCAAATGTTGGTGACCAAAATTGCCCAACCCGTCATTGATATACCAGGAGATTTTATCATCACTTTTCGAAGCACAGATTACATCCTGGTCATTGTCATTATCTAAATCGACTAAATAAACAGATACCGGTTCATCTACGGCTAGGGAAATGATTTGCAGATCACCAAAAAGGCCTTCCCCCAGATTAAGAAACCAGGCAATATAATCATCACTCTGAGAAGCAATAATCAAATCAGGCAACGAATCACCATTCACATCGGAGGCAATGACCGAAGAAATAGAATTCGCATGATTGTATACGGTATGTACTGATATGAAATTCCCTACTCCGTCATTTTCATACCAGTTTACCTTGCTGTCGTTCCATGATGCAGACAGGATATCGGAATCACCATCGCCATCAATATCGGCCGTTGCAACAATGTAGGCACCATCAACCTGGGAACTAATCACAATCCGATCACCAAAATTTCCACTACCATCATTTTTATACCACGCAATGTTATCCTCATAATAAGACGTAAAAATGATATCCGGATCACCATCTGCGTCCAGGTCCGAAACCGCAACGGAATTTGCTCCATTAGCATCAGCAGTAATGACATGTTCTAGATCAAACTGGGCGACACCGTCATTTTCAAACCAGGATATTTTATTATCTCCCCAGGTTGCATCCAGGATATCCGGATAACCATCATTATTAAGATCTGCAGCAATAGCAGTTCTTACGCCCGTTGCCTGGGAAGTGATTACCTGGGCTACACCGAAGTTTTTACCATCCGTATTCCGGTACCATACTATTTTGTTATCATTAAAAGAAGACGCCAGGACATCGATGATTTGATCCTGATTCAAATCAACGGCAAAAATTGAATGGGCTCCAACAGCAGTAGTGCCAATGATGTTCGGGGCGCTGAATTCCACAGCCGATTCTCTGATTACATCAACATTGACCAAGGCACAATCACCATTTCCCTGGTCATCGGTCACAATACAGGTAATGGCATATCGGCCTTCTGTGCCCGGAGCAATATAGGTAATCGAAGAGCCTTCACCGTCGATTTCGCCCCCATTTACAATCCAGGAATAAGTCAGGGAAATTCCGGAGATACTACTAACGAGACAGGTAATCGACGTGGTTGCCTCCGGTTCGATGGAAGTCGAATTGGCAACCAGGCTGGAGATCCAAAGTTGCTGATTCGTAACGGTAACGAAAACTAAAGAAGATACACCCAAATTTCCTGCGGAATCATACGCTTTTACATAGATCGAATGTCGGCGTCCATCGGCATACTTAGTTGTCATCCATAAATATTCCCAGGGGGCTTCGGTATCCGTATTTTGCAGCAGTCCATCAATATAATATTCTATTCTGGATACACCATTATTATCGGATGCATCGACATGGATGATAACCAACCCGCTTACGGTTCCATCTGAAATCGGGCTTCGAATAAAAACTGTCGGTGCCTCCGTGTCAACGGTTTTTTTATCTTCACATCCTGAAATGATTGCGAAAACTATCAGTAAAGATAGAGGAAAAAATAATCTTTGGTGCAAAAAAAGCATTTTCATCTGATCGATTATCCTCATGGTTCAATATAGTAAATTCATGTACCAGGCTATTTTATCATCGGATGATGAAGCAGAGAGTACATCCATATCACCGTCGCCATCCAGGTCGGATGCAAAAACTGAGTTTGCTCCCGGGAACAAATCTGAAATGGGTTGCGCCAGTTCGAACGCACCTGTTCCATTGTTAATGAACATGACTATTCCGTATCCCTCAGGTGAAGCGACCAGAAGATCCAAATCCCCATCATGGTCAAGATCGGTCGCATATCCTGAGAGAATCTGGCCTAACCCACTGGTATATATTTTTCGGCGAGATCCAAAATTTCCACCGCCGTCATTCTTATACCATTGAATTGCATACTGCCCGCCTCCCCTTATAACTACCGCATCCTGATCTCCGTCGCCATCCAGGTCGGCAGTCAGAACAATCTTTGGCCTAAAAATGAGGCTGTCGACTACCTGTTGATTTCCCAGATTCCCGGACCCATCATTGGCGTACCAGGCTAATTTCGAATCTCCGGTTGATACGGACAGAACATCCGGATCGCCATCGTCGTCCAGATCGACGGCATAAACGGAGGAAGGTTCATCGACTTCCGTGGAAACAATCTGTTCCTGACTGAAATTTCCCAGACCGTCATTGGCGAACCAGACTAATTTATTATCAATGAGGGATGCGGATAAAATATCGTTATCGCCATCGCCATCCAGATCAATCACATAAATGGAGTTCACAAAATCCGTTTCCGTTGTGACAATCCTCTGGCTGCCAAAATGTCCGGAACCGTCATTTTGATACCAGGCGATTTTATCGTCATACCAGGAAGCGGATATTACATCCGGATATCCATCCGAATTCAGATCTGCTACTGATACCGTGTTGGCTCCCGCAGCCTGGGAAGAAATAATTTGTTGTTCCCCAAAATTTCCATCACCCAGATTTTCATACCAGGCGATTTTATTATCGAGTAGCGACGCAGATAAAACATCCTGATCGTTGTCTCCATCCAAATCTGCAGCGTAAACGGATTGTGCACCCAGGGCATTTTGAGTGATAACCCGTTCTGGTCCGAATACGGTTCCATTGGGTTGGATGACCTCAATTTCCAGGCTGTCCCGGACAGAGTCCCCGCTACCGTCACTCACCGTACAATAAACGGTATAGCTTCCCTCTTCAGATGGCGCATGGTAAATAACCGTTGAATCCGAACCTTCAATTGTACCTCCCGTTGTGGTCCATAAAAACGACAATCCCTGATACTCCGCCGGAGGGAGGGAACAGGTAAGTATTGACGATCCCCTACCCGGTGGAATCATTGTCGGATTTGCCGATACTCCAATAATGATCAAAGGTGTCCGGAATATTGTGACCAACACTGTCGGGGATTCCTGAGAATTATTGGCGGTATCATAGGCTCTGACAAAAACAGTATGTTCCAATCCATCGGCCCATGGTAACGGATTCCAAAGATATTCCCAGGGCGAATCCAGATCCGTGGCCACGAACACATTGTCGATATAAAATTTCACTTCCTTAACGCGAACATCGTCATTAGCATCAACCCGAATTACTGTATCGTGACCGAGGATTGCATCGTTTGGCGGGTATAACACGATAACCGAAGGCGGAGTAGTATCCCGTGTTGGTTTATCCTCGCAGTCAGTAAAAATGAGCGAGAAAAGTACCGGAATAATCAGTAAATAAAGCCTTATGTTTTTTCCTGAATCCATCCTGATTGTCGGTAAATTTTCACTACCTGAAGGCAAAACAGATATTGATTCTTATCATCGGAAATTCTCCAAAATTCCTTGGTAATAAATTAAATCGATACAAGTCCGGTAATTTGTTGGAAGATTAAATGAAATTATTGCATTTAACTGAAATCCAACGTCTTAATGTACAAATTTGATTCAACTTTGCATGGAAATAAATTTCCTATGCCAGCGAGCATGAATCCACCTGAATCCGATCGTACCTGAAGCAGTGACCGGAGGAACACCCTTCGCGAGCCTCAGGGTGGCAGAATGACGAGACTCGGTTATCTACTTACTAAAACGCCGTCTGGAAGCTGAACAACCAACGCTGGAAATCGATCTCAGGACCATTGGAATCCGGTGTAAAGGTCATAAACGGCAGATCCATCCGCAGATAGAGCCGCTGGCCCCAAATATTTTTCCGGATTTCCAACCCCAGTCCGGCATCGCCCAGAACATCATTGGAAAAACCCCGATCTCCCGCGGTGAACTTGGATCCGCTGGCCAGCCCCAGATCGGTGAACGCCGAACCGGTCAGATCAATACCCAAAACGGTTTTTTCCGCAGACAATTCCGAATTCCAGGTGATGATTGCTTCGGTACCGGAATAGCGGCCAACAAAACCACGGAGATTTCCGTCTCCTTCCAGGTGATAATAAGAACGCAGATTGGCCAGCCCGTACAGAGACGATGCATCCCGGGTATAGGAATGGGCGTACAGATCGTAGGATCCGTTCCCTTCGATCCCGAAGCGTTCCTGAACCGGAATCGTGTCGACGGACCAGATTTTCCCGGCAAAAATACGATTCTTCCATTGGAACGATTTTATATCCTTGCTGAATTTGGTGGTCAGCGCCACCCGACCGAAACTCCAGTCCGACCATCCCCGGGGAGCCGCCTGAATATCCACTGTAATGGAGCGACGGTTCATATCGATGAAACCCTGGGTAAAGAACACCGTGCTCCGACCCCGATCAAAAATGTCCGTACGGGATAGATCTTTGGCATTCACCGTATAGATACCATGCCTCACGGTCATCACCGGGTTCATTCCATACCCTCTCGACATCTGGCGGGTTACCTGTACTTTGACGCCTTCCGCTCCACCGAAATCAAAGGCGTGGAAGGAAAACCAGCGGTTTCCCTGCGGATGATGGGTCGGTTTCCGCCAACCGGAGAGATCGTAAAAGATTCGACCGGTTTCCGGTGAAAAGACAATCCGGGCTTCCGTTGATTCCCAGGGACCATAGCTTTTTCGCAGGGAAACGCCCGGCATGGCGCCATCCACATCCTGATAATACAGAAGCGGCGACCAGGTCACCAGGTTGGCATTTCGGGGCTGATAATACATACCCGGCCACCGAAACATAAATTCCGTGGGAAATTTCCCGGACATATTATTCCGGCGGTCCACATCCAGAAATTCATTATCCGGGTCCACAATGGCCCGCACCGGTTTTGCTTTGGTATCGGCGGTTAAATCAATGTAATACCGCCATAGAAAATCATCTGTGTTTAGACGTTGCGTGCTGCCATCCTTAAAAACCAGGTCCACCACAGGCGGCAGCAGCCGGTTCCCCTTCTGTTCGACCGTCACCGTCGTATGCCATCCTCCGTCCGCGTCGGCGGAAGATTTCATACCGGTCAATGCGAAATCAGCAATTCGGGTATCATGAAGCCAGGCATCGAAAAACCAGTCCAGTTCCCTACCGGACGTTTCCTCCATCGCCTGGCGAAAGCGGTATTCGGTAACGTGTTTCAATTTCCAGGTGGAATAATAATGCTGCATGGCCGCTAAAAAGAGTGAATCTCCCAGGATGGCCTTCAATTCATGGAGCATCAGGGAGGGTTTGGTGTAGGCATTCACGCTGTAATTTGCGCCGCTTTTGTAGAGGTAGGCTTTGCGCTGAACCGGTTCGTCGAACCCGCTTAACTGAGCCCGGATTGCCCGCCACTGGTCATTATCATAGGCGCTGGTAAACCGCCAGTGTTTCTGCTGGAATGGTTTGACCCAGGATCGGTTGGGATCCAGTCCCCCGGGATAGCGGGTCATGGCATGCCAACGGGTTTGAAACGTCGTAAAGCCTTCATCCAGCCAGGCCTGGTCTACTTCATTATTTCCCAGGATACCGTAGAACCAGTTATGACCGATTTCATGGACAATGAGTCCCTCGTTTTCCCGGCCATTCATCACCAGCATGGGATATTCCATTCCCCCGCCGCGGCGGCGATCAACAACCGTCATTTGCGGCCAGGGATACATACCAAATTGAGTTGACAACCAGCGCAATGCCTCTTCCGCCCGTTCCACCACAACTTTCGACCAGGTCGTGTCACGTTTGTCATAAAGCACATGCACCTTGATTCCGTTCCATTCCCCCGACTCGTAGAGAAAATCGGGCGAAGCGACCCAGGCAAAATCATGAACCTGGCGGGCCTGGAAACGAACAATCCTGCGCCGGGTTGAATCGGCTTCCGGGGATTTAAAGGTTTCCAACCATTGCTCTAATTTCTGCGAAGTATCCACGGCCACGGAATCCCAACCGGGATCTCCTTCCGTCACTACGCCGGTGGCACCGACGATATAATTTGTCGGCACATCCAGGGTGACGTCAAAATTCCCGTATTCGCCGTAAAATTCACCCTCGGCATGAAATACATCCGGATGCCAGCCTTCCTGATCATAAACAACAAGTTTGGGATACCACTGGGCCATATTGAACTGGCCGTTCAATTCTCCGGCGCGTTCAAACAGCTTCCCCACAACCAAAGTCCAGTTTATATCCAGCATAACCGAATCGCCCGGGGCCAGCGGCCCGGGCAGCATGGTTTTTAAAATCGTATCATCAATCGAATAATCTTCTGATTGGGTCTGGTCGGAACCGGTTACCTGGAAGGATTGAATTTGAAGATCCCATTTATAGGGTTCGATATCATTCAAGAACCCTCCGGCGCGGCTTTGCCGTCCCAGGGCATGCCTGAATTCCCGGTACTTCACCGAATTTTCCTGAAACGCCCGGGGATAGAGGTGCAAATACACTCGATCCAGCGTATCCGGTGATTGATTCACATAGTTGATTACGGAATGAACGATAATCCGGTGATCTTCGGGAATCAATTTTACATCCATCCGGTAATCGAACCGCTGTTGCCAATAACCTGTGCTTTGGGAAGCGTGAAGCGGAAGCCAGCCCGCGACCAGTCCCAAAACCAGGATCCGTACCACCCGCTTCATAATCCCAGATAGGGGGTTAAATCTCTGGTCAGGATGGCTTCGGTCTGGGGACCCAAATAGCGTTTGACAATATATCCATCCCGGTCAATGATAAATGTCGTGGGAATTCCGTTAATCGGTTCTCCGGTCACCTCGCCGTAGCGTTGAGTGACCATTTGTGTTTCGTCGCCGTCAATATCGGTGAGTACGGTATAATTCATGCCCTTGCTTTTCATAAATGCAGCGATATCCGCCGGTTTTCCGGAGGACAGGGTGATGCCCACAATTTCCAAGCCTTTATCTTTGTAGCGATCATAGAGACGAATGAAATCGGGGATTTCCCGGCGGCAGGGGGCACACCAGGTTCCCCAGAAATTAAGCAGGACGACTTTTCCCTCCAGTTGATCGAGGGATATCCAGTTCCCGTCCATGTCAGCCAGGGTAAACTGAGGTGCTTTCACGGCGTTGGCCGGACGCGGCGGGGAGCTGGTTTTCGGTGAATTTGATTTGCCGCAGGAGATGAACAGTCCGGCCGTCAGCAGAAGTACGGTAATGTTTTTCATGGTTTTTCCTTCGATTAGTACGCCAGTCCCATATCCAGAAAGTCCAGGAACTGATCCACGTCACGGGTTAAGCCCGGAAACCGGGCAATTTCTTCATCATCGGGACTTAAGATGACGTAAAACGGCAGGGCCGCCGTCCCGAAGCGTTCAATTTCATAGCGTTGTTTTTCACGATAATTATTTCCACCGTCGGTATACAACCGAACCAGGATAAACTCCCGAAATCGATCCATTACGGCGGGATCCGTAAAAATATTCGATTCCATCCAGCGGCAATTGGTACAGGTATAGCCCGTAAAATCAACGAATACCGGTTTCCCGGTGGCTTTGGCCTGCGCCAGTCCCGTGTCCAAATCTTCGACCCACACCAGGTCGGCATTCGGTCTATCCGATCCCGAAACAGCGATCTGTCCGTTCTCCAGCTCCGGGGGTAAATAGGAGTAAATCAGGCCGTGAATCGGTCGCCCGAAAAGTCCGGTCCCCAGATAGAGTCCGAAGGTGAGAAACAGGAGCGCCAAAAGCATACGTCCCACGCCGATGGATTCCAGGGGTGAATCGTGGGGCAGCCGCAGTTTACCCAGCAGATAAATTCCGGCGAAGACCATTATCATTGTCCAAATGGCCAGGACGGAAACATGGGTGAAAATACCCCAACCCAGTACCAGGTCCGTGTTACTCAGGAATTTCAGGGCAGCAGCCAGTTCCAAAAAGCCCATGATGACTTTTACCGCATTCAACCAGCCGCCGGATTTGGGCATCTTGGCCAGGTATTGAGGGAACAGGGCCAGGAAGAAAAACGGCAAGGCAAAAGCGGTGCTGAAAACGACCATTCCCAGGATGGGCCAGAACCACTGTCCCTGGGCAGCAGCCACCAGCAGTAAACCCATAAACTGAACCGTGCAGGTAAACGATGTTAGCGTAAAGGTCAGCGCCATAAACAGAATACCCACATATCCCGCGCGGGATTCATTCTTTAATGCAAATTGGCGCATTCCGCCGGGTAATTGAATTTCATACATCCCGAACAGGCTAAGGGCAAAATAAATAAACAATCCACCGATAAACAGGTTCACCCAGGGATTGGCAGCCAGTTGGTTGGCGCCGCTGGCACCAAGAAATATAGCCAGAAGTAGCCCCAGGATACTGAATGTTCCGATGATTCCCACCGTATAGACCAGGGCTTGTTTGATCGGATTCCGACCCTCCAGTTCACCCTGATGGGTAAAAAAGGAAACGGTGATGGGAATCATGGGAAAGACGCAAGGTGTGAGCAACGCCAGAAAGCCCATGGTAAGCGACAGCAGAATAAAGGACAACATCCCTTTCTGAATGGCGGCGTCCAGTTCCAGGCTGCCCCCGGTTTCCTGGGGCGCGGCGGCCACCATGTCCAGATGATCCGACCGTGGCGCTCCTTCTTCGATGGTCACGGTGACGGGGACCGATACTTCCTTGGGCGGGAAACACATGCTGTTATTGCAGACCTGATAAAAGGCCGTGGCAGTCAGCGAATAATCGCCCGGGGACAGATCCGATTTCAGACGGACCGGGACGGTGAAGGTCGTATTCCCGGGATGAATTCGGGTTTCAATTTCAAAGCCTTCATCAAAAATAACTTCCGGGTCCGGTTCCCGGGCGGCGCCGGTTTCTTCGACAGCGTCCCCTGACACGTCGAAACGGGAGGCAATCGGTCCTCCGGAAACGCCATACAGGGCGTACACGTGCCATTCCGAATCCATGGCGGTCGTGATGGAAACATCAATGACTTCTCCGGCCCGCGCCGGTGATTCGGCTTTCGCGGTGACCGAAACCGGATCGGTGAATTGCGCCTGGAGAAAGGACCCGACAAGCAGCAGGATGCCGGAAATTTGCAAAAAGGATTTTCGGGGTTCAAATTTCATATGAATAACTCTTCGATGAAGTTCAGGATTGAAAGTAACAGGATTTCAGGAGGAAGACCGCCAGAATTTTATGCGTGACCAAAAGGATCGATGAAGTCCTTGCCGGATGATCGGCAAAGACTTTTCGGCAGCCTGAATCCCATTCTGAAACAGGGGCTCAAACTGATCAAACTCGGACCAGTGCAGTCCCAACACATCCGGTTCGATGACTACATCGGCAGCCTGGATCATGAGATCATTCAGGTGCATGGAAGTGACCGCTTCCGTTCGGGAAATGATATCCAGAATATTCCCCGGTGGTTCGGGAGCCAGGTTACGCCGGGCGATATCCACGGCAATCACCAGATCGGTCCGGCGCTTTAATTCCAACACGGGATTGGGTGCGCTGACCCCTCCGTCTACCAGGATTTTTCCGTTAGCCGTCGTCGGCGGGACAAAACCGGGAATCGACGAACTCTGTACCACGGCCTCAATCAAATTCCCGGAATGGTAATACACGGTTTCTCCCGAGACCAAATCGGTGGCGGCCACATCCAGGGGAATTGCCAGTTCTTCAAAGGATTTTACGGGAAGGAGATACTGAATGGCCTTTTCCAACCGTTCACGCTTGATTACGGAATTCCGGCTCATGGCCAGCATGATCACCAACCGGTCCTGCACTTTCCTGGCGATTTGATCCAGGAATGAATCCGGGTCCCGGTCTTTCTTCAGAGCGTCGGTACCCAGTTGATGGAAGGCGTCGCTATTTAAAAACGTACGAAAATGATTTTCCATCCACTCCGGATCCCGGGTGGCTGCATACATGGCGCCGATAATTGCCCCGGAACTGGAACCGGCCAGCCGCGTGATGGGAATTCCAGCCTCATGGAGCACCTTCAAAACACCAATATGAGCGGCACCACGGATTCCACCACCGCCTAACGAAACACCGACAGTTTTGCGTTCAGACATTCAGGATTTTATCCGGTTCAGGGGAACAATTTTCACGGTCATGGGAATGGGGTCCCTGGGATTGTCCCGTTCATCGCGGGGGACGCTTACGATCCGGTCCACCACGTCCATCCCGCTGATGACCCGACCGAAAACGGTGTATTTGTGGTCCAGCCGGTTGACATCGTTGACGCAGATAAAAAACTGGCTGCCAGCGCTGTTGGGATCGGGTGTCCGGGCCATGGACAGAGCGCCGCGAACATGGGGCCGATCATTAAATTCCGCCGGGATGGTCCAGGTGTCGGGATTGGTTTCATCACCCAGTCCGAAATATTTCCCCGCATGGCCACCTTCGCCGTGCTGGGTACGATCGGCCAGGCGACTATTGGGGTCTCCGCCCTGGATCACAAAACCGGGAATGACCCGGTGAAAGGTGGTTCCGTCAAAATAACCCTGTTTGGCCAGGATTTTGAAACTCTCCACATGTTTGGGGGCCACATCCTCAAAGAACTCCAGTGTAATGTCACCGAATTCGGTGCTGATGATGGCACCCTCCCGTGGTGATTCCGGTTGGGTTGCTTTTTTATCAGAAGCCGGTTTACTGCAGGATACCAGCAGTAATCCCAACATCAATATCCATCCAATGTTTTTCATATCATTCCTCTGCTTCCGGGTTTGATTGCCGGACGGTTTTTCAGTTCCTCCGGCAGTTGGTCCGGCGGATAACTAACGGCCGGCACCGACAGTAGCGATACCTGCCGGTCATGCAAAACCACCGTGCCGTTGCTCCGGTCAACGACAATACCCACGCCGATAACCGTCCCCCCTACCTGTTGCACCAGTTCCATCACTTCACGCACTGACCCGCCGGTGGTGATCACATCTTCGACGACCAGTACGCGTTCGCCGGGCCGGATTTCCAATCCCCGGCGGAGGGTCATGCGACCGTTTTCCCGTTCGGCAAAGATGGAACGTACGCCGCACTGGCGACCCAGTTCCGTTCCCAGTACAATA
>JAADFQ010000125.1 GCA_013152835.1 FCB group bacterium | reverse complement strand
CGCCATGTCAAAACTTCAAGGCCAGGGGACCGATGGGTCAATCACCTCACATCCCCGCATACATAGGATGCAGGTGTCGGGTAGGCACCTCGTCACACTATTCAACACTTCAATGATCCAGTAATTTTACTTCCTGCTTCAATAGCCCGGTCCTTCGGGGCTGACCCGCCCATGTTGCGATTTTCATCGGAAGAGCTCCGGAAGTAACCAAAGCTCTCTGACGAGCTTCAACCCGTTTTTATGCCAAACAGTTGACACAATGGCCTTCTGTTCCACGGCAGAGCCATGGAACAAGGAAAACAATCAATATTCAATTCGCGAAATTCGTGTAATTCGCGGTTCCAAACTAAATCCCTCCGTGATTTCGGTTGTAAAAATCAGAAACCGGAGACTGGATGCAAAACCGATTAAATAATTACTCGTTACTCATTACGTGAGTAGCTCCGCCGGAGTAATTCGTCACTATTTCAACAAGATCGCCTTTTGAATCTGCCGTGCAGTGGGACTCTCCAGAATAAAGAAGACCAGTCCCGATGGAACGCCCTGTCCGTCCCAGGAAATTTCATGTTCACCCGGCGCGTAGGTACGGGTTGCTTGGCGATAGATTTCCCGCCCCGTGGCGTCAATCACCGATAATGAGATGGGCTCCCGATCCTGTTCGACGGTAAACCGGATGGACGTGCGGGGATTAAACGGGTTAGGATAGACCGGCGCCATGGTAAACCCGCCGGCAATGGTCGGAGGCGACGTATCCACGCTCACGGCGGGCAGTTCCCCCAGAAGCTCATCCAGGATGGCGACCGTCTGATTCAGGTCGAATCCCACCAGGGAATACCGCACTGTCATCGTGTAATCGATGAATATATTTTGCGGCACATACCCTAACCCGAACCACTGCCAGGCGTTGGTGGCCTCGTCATCCACCAGGGGATAATCGGCTCCCAGGCCCGCCCAGCCGTCACAGGAGTAGGGGAAATTCCACTGCCGTCCCAGGGAAATGATTTCCAATCCTGCGGACTGATATTGATCGTAAAGCGCGGCCATGTGCGGGACTTCTGCCTGGCAATTGGTACACCAGGAAGTGAAAAAAGAGATCCAGATAACTCGTGCATTCCCGCCGTTGGTGGCGGCATTGAAATCTTCCAGGCGAAACGTTCCGTCGCCGTTGGCGCACAGGGCCAATTCCGTTTCCCGGTGTTCCAGGCTGATTGTGGCACCTATGTCATAAGGAATCTGACCGGTAAGCAGGGAAAAGGCCCCAACCAGGGCAGTAAAAAAGGTGATTATTTTCATGGGTTACCTCATAAGGATTACTTTGGACTGCGCTGTCTCGTCTCCGGCCGTCAGCCGAACAAAATACACGCCGCTGGGAAGCGATTGTCCCGTCCCGTTTTTTCCGTTCCATTGAAGCCGGTGCTGACCCGCCGACAGGATTCGCTGATCATAAAGGGTCGCCACCGTACGCCCAAGGAGGTCGATGATCTCCAGGTTGACGGTGTTGCTTGAGGGGAGGTAAAAGCGGAGTACGGTGGCGGGGTTAAAGGGATTGGGAACGTTGGGAAAGAGGAACACACGGTCGGGAAGCAGGGCGTCGTCATTCGTGTTGACCGTGCTGTCATCCAGTAGTCTTTCAATCAGCGCAATCATGGTTCCCGGATCATATTCCGTTTTGGCCATCTGAACGATTCCGTTTCGGTCCAGGATAAAATCCCGGGGATAGGGCGATTGGCCGCCGGGAATATTGTACTGTGAATACACGCCCGCATTATCGTGAAGGATGGGAAAGGTAATGCCCTGATCCTGAATAAAATTCTGAATCGTGGCCGTGGGCTCATTGGAAATGCCGATAACGTTCAATCCCCGGTCGCGGTATTCCTGCCAAATTGTTACTTCGATATCCGAAAACTCCGGAGCACAGACGGGTCACCACCCGGTAAAGAAGGCAATCAGCGTTGGTTCGCCGTACAGGGATTGCAGATCGACGGTTCCGTTGCCGTTGACCTGGGTCAGATTAAAATCGGGTGCCGGATCACCGGGCATGGGTCCGTAAGGATAATTCCCCCGAAGACTGAGACCGGCGTTCGGTTCATCAGAATCATTGGATCCCAGATAGGCCACGGTTTGCCAGTTACCGTTCAGGGGGGAGTAATGTACGGTCAGAGGCGCCGATTCGCCGGGATTCAGGCTGGTGGTCGGGAGTTCCAACTGGAAATTATCACTATTGGGTTGTAAATCCGTAATCAGCAGGGGTGCCTGTCCGGAATTCGTCACCGTCACCTCCAGTGTATCCGTAGCGCCGGGAAGGACACGGGAAAATTCCACGGAACGAAGGGAAAAATCCAGATCGGGGCCGTCAATAACGCCATATTCCATGGTCACGAATTGGCGCCATTCGGCTGAAAAAATCGTGTTGCCGGAAAGGGCGACCGCCATGACCCGTCCGCCGGTATTTTTTATTCCGGTCAAACGGAGAGTGTCGCTGTCAACCTGCAGTATTTCAATGTCATCCCAGTCGGAAACGGCGATCAACGAATCGCTGGCCGCCACCCGGGACGCATAGCCGGTTGTATTGTAATTGTCCAGTAGAACTGGCTGGGACGGGTTGGATACATCCACCAGGTCCACCCCGGCAGCGCCGACCGCCAGAAAGAGATACGGGGCGCGATAGGCCAGGTCTTTCACCGATCCGGATGTGGCCAGGGAACTGATTAAAAACGGAGCATTGGGGTCGCTGATATCGGCGATTTTGAGTCCCTGTTTCCCGTCGGCGATGAAAAGCAGGTCACCCGCCGGCAGGGTGGCCCAGGCATTCTGAGTGGAAATGACCGCCCGTTGGGTGAGGGAACCGGGAACCGAAATATTCAATATTTCCACACCATCCCGATGCCGGGCGGCGTACAGACTGTTGCCCTGAATGGCGGGATGTTCGTAACGGGCATTGGGTGTTTCGGGATCCGAATAACTATTAATTTCAATCGGAGCGCTGAGATTGGACACGTCAATTACCTTCAGTCCGCATTCCCTCCCGGTCCCGTAGGCGTAGGCTCCGGATTCGGCCCAGGCGTAAAGCCGGCCCCAGGCGCAGTTATCCGCTTCAAAGGTTCCCAGAACGGTGGGATGGGCGGGATCGGACAGATCCACGATATTGAGACCACCCAGCCCGCCCGGAATGTATGCCCGGGTTCCGAACAGGGCGATATCCAGGAGTTCGAAATTGGATAGATTGCTTTTGCTGAGAAGGGTGAGATTTTTTGCCGGGAGCATGACCGATCCCGTCAGCATTATGAGGAAAAATGTTTTTAAGGGTTTCATGGCAGGGGAAGTGTACGGGGAGAAAGACACCATAAACTGTCGGCCCGGCGACAGTTCAGTTCACGGAATTATATCAATTTCTGTCCCCGATCCGGATGATCGGAGCGACAGAAGCGTCTATTTCCCGTTCCGGAGAAAAAACCGAACCCGGGTCAATGTGTGGCGTTAGTTCGCAAAGGCAGTTCAATGAAAGAGACAACCATGATAAAAACAGCACAAATTCTATTCATCAGTCTTGCAGCCCTCAGCCTTGTTATGGGTCAGAGTAAAACCACATTAACGGAAGGCAAAATTATGAAATCGGACCAGGAATGGAAGGCCGAATTGACCCCGGAGCAATATTTTGTTCTTCGGCAAAAGGGTACGGAACGGCCGTTCACGGGAATATATGATCATTTTTTTGAACCGGGGACCTATCTTTGCGCCGCCTGCGGGAATACCGTCTTTTCCTCCGCGGAAAAATACGATTCGGGGTGCGGATGGCCCAGTTTCACGGCACCGGTTAACACCAATAATCTTGAATTAAAACCGGACCGCAGTTTATCCATGGTCCGGACGGAAATTACCTGTGCCCGCTGCGGCTCCCATCTCGGTCATGTCTTCGATGATGGTCCCCAACCCACGGGGAAACGGTATTGCATCAATTCCGCGGCTCTCAGCTTCACCCCGGCAACGGACACATTGGATCAGGGAGAATAATTTCCCCGACGGGATTCCACCCGGGGAAGAGAGGATATTACTTATTCCGTTTTTCCTCCGGACGCTAAATTCCTGCCATCTATGGCTCCTTTCGTTATGCAAAATCCGGGTTCATGAACTTTCCCCGTCCCCGCATTCTGGTCAGCCGTTGCCTCGGCTTTGCCGCCTGTCGCTACGATGGCGCCTGCCTGCCCGACGGTTTTATCGACCGACTCCGACCTTACGTGGAGTTTCATACTGTTTGTCCCGAGGTCGATCTAGGAATGACCATTCCCCGTGATCCGATCCGCGTGATTGAAACTGGGACCATGCTGCTGCTGATTCAACCGTCCACCGGTAGGGAGTACACGCAGGAAATGAATTCTTTGATAGCTTCGCTGCTTTCATCGGG
>JAADFQ010000124.1 GCA_013152835.1 FCB group bacterium | reverse complement strand
ATGAATCCTTTTCTATCATCCCGGGATCGGGATGTCGCCCTTATGGGCGTGCTTTGATAGGTACCACGGGATTTTCCCGTGCCTGCACGCCTTAGTGCGTTTTGGCACGCAGGCGTGGGGCTCCATATTTCCCGCCGCGTGTGGCGGAACAATGGGGCCAGGGCTTGCCCAGGGGTTCATACTATTGATTGCCCCGTAGGGGCAAAACATCTGTAGCAAACAATCCGGCATAGATCAAGTCCCGTAGGGACACAATAATTAATTTGACGATGATTGATGTTGCTCTATAAACCAGAAAATAAAGGAATATCAAATGAGGACCCATAGCCTTCCGAATCCAACCATGCTTCTATGATTTTCCTTCTATGCCCAACCGGTAAAAAATAGCATTTTTCTTTCTTCCCTATAAGGTCGGGAGATTTTTCAACATGATGCTGGCTAAACTTCGCCGCGCTAAAACAAAAAAAATCAATGGAGGAAAAAATGACCGGATTAATAAGTGAAGCTTTTAAAGTCTTTAACGCTGAGGCGCCTGAACAGGCCCATTATTGGAGAACCATGGTTCAGGGTTTGGCCAAATCAAGCGCCCTCGATTCCAAGACGAAAAATTTAGCGTATCTCTCTATTCTGGCTGTTTTGGGTCGGAAAAACGGGATTCCCTTTCATGTGAAAATGGCCCAACAAACCGGGGCAACCCGGGATGAGGTAATCAGTGCTGTTTTGGTTGGGCTACCCCTGGCGGGCCATGTTGTTACGGAAGTATTACCCCTTGCGGTTACGGCATTTGACACGGGGAACCAGGATGGCAACCGGTAATAAGATAATCAATTCTATAATTTGTGGATGCCTGATACCGGTTCTGGTGCATGCACAACTTCCTGACTTTATTCAACGATTGGATGCGGGGGATGCGGCGAGTTCGGGATTCCATGCTAAGGTATCGATCGAATTATACAATAATAGAATCTTAGTGAATTCCACTATTAATCGTCATGATTTCAAGTTCTTAATTGATACACATTCGCCGGTACTGTTATATGATTATGTCGTGGATGAACTTCACCTCGATACACTTGACAAAAGTGCTCAGTTGGGAGCGTCGTTTTTAACCGGCTTTCTGACACCGGTCTTTCCCCTGATAGATACATTCTCAATTGCGGGTGTTGAGTTTTCCGGAATTGGGGCAATGAGCATGAAAAAAACTGCTTCGAATCCACTAAAGAATATACCGATCGATGGTATTCTTGGCTCCAATCTTATGAAACATGCCATTTGGCAATTCAATTTTGTGGACTCAACAATGGTTTTATCAGATGATCAATCTGAATGCGACTATATTGTGGATGCCATTCGTATTCCATTTGTCCCCAGACCGGTACAGGGGTCCCCGGATATACTCCTTGTCGTTGATGGCGACAGTATTACGGCTGAGTTTGATACGGGAAACAATGGCTTTATTAATGCCCTATCTCCAATGATTGCCAAAAAGATCAGCGCAGGTCAGGCGATAAAATGGTCAACACAATTGGACATCCCAATAAGTCGGGATGATAGGGATACGATTGAAACCCATTATTATGTGCTGCTTGATTCGATTCAAATCGGAAATCAATCCTTTTACAATATTCCCATAATCGCCTATAACCCGAAATATCAACAAACCATGGGTAAAGGATCTATCGGCGTTGATTTCATGAAGCATTTCATCACAACCATCGATTGGCAGGTCAATAAAATATATTTATTCCCAACTGATGATCTGAATCCGATTCCTCATCACAAAAGAACATTTGGTTTTACCTACGGATATAGGAAAGATACGTTTATTGTGCGATCCATTTTCTCTGGATCTCCGGCCGAACGAATGGGAATTCAAATTGGCGACGAAATAACAATGATAAACGGTATACGACTATCTCAACTCTCAAAACGTGAACTATCCCGGTATTTATCCGGCCGGTTAGTTTTCTCATCCGATACGGATGAAAACATTGAAATTGCCATTATAAAAGATGGTGTGGAGAACCGCTATGTATTTACTGCCTATACACTTTTTAAGGATTAAGATCGTAATTCCGGAAGTTTCCGACGGTGATTCCGGAATAATTGGGTTTTATCCAAGCCGGGGTGTCCCCCAACAAATTATTCTTCAGAAAAGGTAATGTTTTTCTTTCTTCCCTATAAGGCCGGGAGATTTATCCGTATTGACCTCCATAAACTTGGCCGGACTAAAGGTCCCCAAAAACATGGAGTCACTATGCAAAATCAAGATGAACAATATTCACTTCCTTCAATAAAGAAGCACAGAGACATGGCCGTCGCCGTCGGGGCTGATGTTTTGTCAACCTGTATTGCAGGATTATATCCGGCTGGATTCGCGGCCCACACGTTAGCGATATTTTCATTACAGTGCCGATTCATTGGTAAAAAGGAAATGTGAATCATGATTCAGAAAATCCGGGAACACCCCCTGACCAGAATTATTTCGGGTACGATTATTTGCGGCCTGGTACCGGTGATTATCAAGATAGGTATTCTCCGCCCCGTTTTTGGATTACTCCGGATAAATGAACAGATATCAAAAGGGATTCAGGGAATAATCATGATCGGTATTATCCTGGGTGTTTACCGGATGTTTTATCACTGGATGGAAAATCGGGAAGTAGCGGAAATCCGGGGGGCACATTTTCTGGTGGATAGTTTCCGGGGCTTAGGGATTGGTTTTGCGCTCATTACCGTGGTTACCGGTATATTATATATATCGGGATATTATGTACCGACGGGACTAAATCCGGTTATCGGTTTGTTAAAACCGATTGTTATTTTTTCGGTTATGGGTGTGTGGGAAGAAATCATTTTCCGCGGAATTATCTATCGTATTACCGAAGAATCCTGGGGGACCGTAAGGGCCCTGATGGTGTCTTCCCTGGTTTTCGGTTTCATTCATTTTCACAACAGCGGATTTACCTGGTTCAGCGGGATGGCGATTGTATTCGAACTGGGTCTACTGACCGGTATAACCTATACCATCACTCAGCGGTTATGGATGCCCATTGCCCTGCACATTGGTTGGAACCTCAGTTTTGTATTCTACGGATTGACCGTATCGGGAGCCGATGAGTACGGCCGCTTCATTGAAAGTCGACTCGTGGGGCCGGAACTCCTGACGGGTGGAACCTTCGGGCCGGAGAATTCCATCCTCACCATTCTGTTCAGCATGGCACTGTTCGCTTTCTTGTACCAATCCGCAGCCAAACAAGGCCGGTTGCACACTTTACCGGGAAGGAAAACCATATGAAAAAGACAATATCGATCATGTTACGTTGGCTGGAATTCATCCTCTCCGTACTACCGGTCAGGTTAATTATGAAATGGATCCCGGACGGAACAGTAGACATTTTGCGCAGACAAATTTATCCGATTGCCAAATCTTTATCTCAAACATGGAGTTCAAAAATGAAGAAATATGTGATTCCTCTTTTCCTCTTTATCCTCATGTCTCTGTTTGGTTGCAAGGAGCAGGGTTCGGTTAATGAATCCATAAAACGAATGGATGGCTCACGGATTGCGCCACGTGAACTGGAGCTCGCCATTACCGGAATCATGGAAAAAGCCGGTGTAACCGGACTCTCCTGCGCCATCATCAATGATTCGAAAATAGTGTATCAACAGGCGTTTGGTTATCGGGATAAAAGCGCTGGTACGCTGAATGATAAGGAAACAATCTTTAGCGGGGCATCTTTTAGTAAAACCGTATTTGCCTATCTGATCATGCTCCTGGTGGAAGACGGTACTATCGATTTGGATAAACCGTTACAGGAATATTTGGACCAACCGCTGGCGGATTTTCCTGATTATACCGATTTGAAAGGCGATCGCCGGGCCGGGCAGATTACAGCCCGGATGGTACTGAGTCACACTACCGGTTTTCCCAACTGGCGGTTTCTTACCGACGACAACAAATTGAAAATTATGTTTGAACCGGGATCACGCTTTTCCTATTCCGGCGAAGGTTTTCATCTGTTACAAATGGTCATTGAACAACGCACCGGAAAAGACCTGGATGAACTGAGTCGGGAACGGATATTTATTCCCCTGAATATGATGCATACCCGTTATGTCTGGCAGGAATCGTTTGAAAACAATTTCGCCCTGCCGCATGACGAGTACGAACGGCCCAAAACCTTAAAACGGCGTCGCAAGGCAGATAGCGCCGGTTCCCTGCAAACTACCGCCGGTGATTATGCCCGGTTTCTGGTGGCGATTCTGAACGCCACCGGCCAACGAAAAGCAACCCTGGATACGATGCTGAGTCCGCAAATAACGATACGGTCGGAAAGGATGTTCGGTCCCGGCGCCTGGGAGGAAACAGAGGCCAATGATTCAATCGGACTGGCCTGGGGGCTGGGCTGGGGACGATTCGATACGCAGTATGGAAGTGCATTTTTTCACACCGGGCATGATTTCGGCTGGCAGAATTATACAGTCACATTCCGCGATCAGGGAATGGGTGTTGTGCTCATGAGCAACAGCAATAATTTTGAGAGTGTCGCTCGCGAAATTGCCGGGATTACCATCGGTGATTCCTATTCTCCCTTCGACTGGCTCGGATATCCCCGTTTCGATCCTTCCCGGCGGAGAGAGCCGCCACCGGAGCGCGTGGCCATCGATGTTGATCCAGATATTCTGAAAAACTATGCAGGGGAATATTCCTTCCTGGGGAACCGGATTTTTTATGTCAAACTGGAAAACGGCCAGCTATACGGTTCCGATGATAATCAGACCTGGGTACGAATGAATGCCGAATCGGAGACACAATTCTTCATCGAAAGTGAAGATGTACAATTCACTTTTGTTGCGAACGATTCCGACCAGGTGACCGGTTTTATATTGCATACGGAAGGAATAGAAATACCCGGAGAAAAGAGAAATTGATTTCAATCCATGGTTCAGGATTGTCCCGAAGGATAGGATCACTTCATTGCCAAAATGAGATCATTGGAGTCAAATAATGAAAAACCAAACACATAGTTTCATCATCGCCGGGATTGGCATTCTGGTGAATATCTTAATGATTCTGATCTTTTGGGCGCGCGCCAAGGGATTCCCGAAGATTGAATATAATACCGGTCTTTTTCTCGTGTCTCTGGCGATCCCGCTGGCGGTGACGATTGGAATCAGCCATCTAAGAAATCGTGAATGGTGGCAGGTTGTATTGCCTTCATTGATGATTTTGTTTATGATAATTGAGTTTGTACTGGACTACGTATTACAGACAAATTTCCGCCAGACGGCCCTGGTCTGGCCGTATATCGGTATTTACCTAATGGCCCTGATGGGTATGATCGGATATGCCTTCATGGCTTCCCGGATCCTGGGATGGATCATGCTCGCGGTTTATTTTTGTAATCTGACAGCAACTCTGCTACTCCGCAACCCGTAACCAGGAACCGACACCATGAAGAATTATCATAAACTGTTACAATCAATCACTTTACTGGCGGTCCTTTTTTGGGGATCCGTGTATGCCGGTGATTCCAGCGATGAGAAAATGATTCGACAAGTCGTTACCCAAGCCTATGTGGACGGATTACAAAACTGGGGTGATCTTGAAAAGACGAAAAAGGGATTCGATCCAACTTTCCAGCTCTTGATTAAAGGAAAAAACAATCGGCTGCAACGTTATGCCATCGCCGACTGGATTGAGAATATTTCCCGAAAGAAGAAAAATTTCCCCGATGGTCCGGATCAACGTACAACGGTAAAATTTATTTTTGTTGACATCACTGGCGATGCCGCCGTGTCAAAGATCGTGTTATTTCAGTCAGAGAAACCTGTCTACACGGATTACCTGTCGCTTTACCGATTTCAAGACGGCTGGCGCATCGTAAGCAAAATTTACTTTCGTCATCAATAACAGGAATCCGGTAGCGGTATCAATTACAACAGGCGTTAATGAGGATTTGAAACCATGCGTACCATCAATATCATCCTGATCGGCTTTCTCTTTACCGTTATTACTGCTCAGATTCCTACCGCAGAAAAAGCGTATTCACCCATGCCGTTGGATAATGGGAAAATGATTATCGACGGGATTCTGGAAGAACCGGTCTGGAGCCGGGCCGGATTCAGGAATGATTTTATTCAGCGGGAGCCCATTGAAAATACCCAACCCACGGAAAAAACGGAATTTTCCATCTGCTACGATCAGGATAACCTCTATGTGGGGATCAAGGCACATTGTTCGGATGTCAACACGATCAAAGGTGTGTTGACCCGCAGGGATGAGTGGTCGCCCAGTGACTGGCTATTCGTTTTAATCGACAGTTATGATGATAATCGCACGGCTTTCGAATTCGGATTGAATCCGGCAGGGGTCAAAAGGGACGTGCGCTGGTCTGATGACGAACGTTCCGACGAAAACTGGGATGCGGTATGGGAAGGTGAGGTTGCTCATTTCAATGGCGGTTGGTCGGCAGAGTTCAAGATCCCCTTCCGGGAATTGCGTTTTAAAGCGGCAGAATCTCAAACCTGGGGACTTCAGATCAAACGTGAAATTGTGGTGAATAATGAAGAGGACTATTGGACGTACTGGTCCAAAGACGACCAAGGTTTTGTCCGGCATTTCGGTGAACTGAACAATGTGAACAATATTCCCCAGCAAAAACAAATCCAGGTATTTCCGTATACTACCGGAAGTGTGGAACAATCCGACCTTTATACGAATCCGGTTCATCCGCAAAACTATAATGTCCTTAACACCGTCGGTCTTGATCTGAAATACGGTGTGACCAATAACCTGACCCTGGATGTTACGATTAACCCGGATTTCGGTCAGATTGAAGCGGATCCGGCGGAACTGAACCTGTCGGCGTTCGAAACCTATTTTGAAGAACGTCGTCCCTTTTTTGTAGAGGGTAGCAATATTTTCAACTATTCACTGGGCATCGGTGACGGTATGGGGCAGAATTCATTATTTTACACACGGCGGATTGGGCGGCGTCCCCATTTCAGCGCCAAATGGGGTGAATACGGGGATGGTTATATCGACGAGCCCAGTTCCACCCGAATATTGGGTGCCGCCAAACTGAGCGGAAAAACAAGCAATGGCTGGTCTCTGGGCGTTCTGGATGCCGTCACGGCAAAAGAGAGCGCACAGATAAAATATGAAAACGGTCCAACCTACCGTCAAACGACAGAACCCTTTACAAACTATTTTGTAAACCGAGTTCAAAAAGATTTCCGTGAGGGTCGAACGACTGTTGGCGGCATTATAACGGCAACGAATCGAAGGATTGAGGATCCTAATCTGGACTGGTTGCATTCCGATGCGTATGCGGCCGGAATGGATTTCAGCCATCTTTTTGCGAATAATTCCTATATGCTTCTTGGCGGCGCCGCCACCACGGATGTAATCGGTTCGCCCACTGCGATCCTGACTACGCAAACGGGTTCGAATCATTATTTTCAGAGACCCGATGCGGCTCATCTCAGGGTAGACAGTACGGCAACGCATTTAACCGGTTTTTCCGAAAAAGCAGCCCTTTTCAAAGTGAGCGGTGACTGGCGCTGGGGATTGGGGCAATGGGTCTTTTCACCCGGATTTGAGGCCAACGACCTGGGCTTTCACCAGGCGGTGGATAATCAGGTTCAATTTCTATGGTTCAGCTACCAGGAAAATGATCCGGGTAAAATCGTCCGCGATCATCGTGAGGAATTGAGTGTCTGGCATACCTCCAATTTCGGCCACGAATTCAATTCTTTCGGAATGAATCTGAATTCGAATATGACCTTTATGAATTATTGGCGACTGGGCGCCGGGTTCAATATCGAGGGACCGGGAATTCATACGACGGTCTTATGGGGCGGACCCGCATTACAAACCGAAGCACGGATCAATAGCTGGGTTTTTGCCGGGACCGATTATAATCAGGATTTATCCTTTAATCTCAACGGGAATTACGGACGCGATCGGGTTGGTTCCCATTGGGAGCGGATGAACGCCGGGATGAATTGGCGTCTGGCGACGAATATTACCCTGGGTTTTTCCGTGTTCTATAATCACAGTCTGGATACATGGGCGAATTGGTCGGGATACGGACCTTCCTATGATTTACAGAGTGAAAAACAGGACTATTTATTAGCTCATTTCGAACAAAATATCCTGTCTTCCACGTTCCGCCTGGATTGGACCCTGACCCCTGATTTGTCACTGCAATATTATGGATCACCCTTTGTAACCGCCGGAAAATATAATCGCTTTATCCGGGTAATAAATCCGAAGGGCACTCATTATGCGGACAGATTTTATTCTTTTTCCGATGAAGAAATATCCTACAATGAAACCGACGCCGTTTGGGAAATTGACGAGGGAACAGACGGCGTTGTGAATTACAGTCTCCCCAATCGTGATTTCAATTACCGCCAGTTTAATTCTAACCTGGTATTACGCTGGGAATACCGTACAGGTTCAACGCTGTATTTAGTATGGTCACAAGGAATTGTTGATTTTATTAATGCCGGTGAATTTGATTTCAGCAATGATCTTAAAGCTCTGTTCCGGGCGGAGCCGGAAAATATTTTCTTAATCAAATTTAATTATCTGTTAAACCTGTGATCAATGCGATACACCCTGGTTTACACGCAACATAATGACCCGAATAAAAACAAATGAATAAAACACGAACTCTTTTCCTGATTCAATTATTGCTGGTTTTTTCATGCACCGGCTCCACCGGAGATCAAACGCCATTTCTACCTACCGCAAGTCCCGAGGAAACGGGTATGAATGCATCCATACTTGCCAAGCTGACCAATGATATCCGGTGGGGAAAATTGGAAAATATTCACAGCCTTCTGGTCATAAAAAACGATCAGCTGGTGGTGGAGGAATATTTCGGTGACTATGATCGAAACCGGCTTCATTACACCGCTTCCATCACCAAGAGTTTTGCCTCCGTGTTGCTGGGAATTGCCATTGACCAGGGATACTTTGATGGCGATATCGCGACCGTTTTGGAACGGCCGGTCAGCGATCTGTTCCCGGACTATGCCGGTTTGATTGGCCGGGATGAATTGAAAGCCGGTCTAAAGTTGAAACACATTTTATCCATGACGGCCGGATTTGAGTGGGATGAGCATACGTATCCTTACACGGACCGTCGGAACGATTGTAACCGGATCAATCGCAGTCGGGATCCCATGCGGTTTTTATTTTCCAGGAAGCTGATTGCACCACCCGGAGAGGAGTTTTACTATAACGGTGGATTGTCCCTGGCCATCTCCTATCTGATTGAAACCTATACCGGTGTGAGTGTGCGGGAATTCGCCGAACGGAATTTATTCGGTCCGCTGGGGATTACGGACTATCGCTGGGACAACGTGGAAAACGGTCTGACGGATACAGATGGCGGATTGCATTTAACACCTTTGGATCAGGCCAAACTGGGATATCTGTTTCTGCACAACGGACGCTGGCAGGGGAAACAAGTTGTTTCCGAAGCATGGGTTACCGAGTCTACCACCATGCACGTGGATAACGACGACCAGCCGGATTACGGTTACCAGTGGTGGGGCGGCGATTTTTACTCCCGGGACACCACCTATTCGATGTATTTCGCTTCCGGTCACGGGGGGCAGAAGGTCATCGTAATACCGGATTATGATTTGGTAGTGGTCATCGTGCAACAAGTATTCGATAATCAATATGGTCATTTAAACTTCATCTCCATCCTGGATAACTATATCCTGCCGGCCCTGCCGCAAAAGCCACGGCTGAGGAAGATTGCGCCACCTGATACCCTGAACCTGGATCGGTATTCGGGACGGTATATCTCCGACGATGAAACTGAATTTATTGATGTTGAACCGGGAAAGGGCTATTTGATTCTCACCGGGAGTAACGGAAACCGTAATGACTTCCGTCCGGTCGATGAGCACACATTTGAAGCCCGGATTCTGGACCTGGTGACTGTCCGGGTAACCTTTGAAACCAATGCGAACGGATGGGCAACCGCGCTGCATTCGAAATTCGGTTTTCGCAATCTGTATTTCCGCAAAAACGGGTCTGGCACGGATATCCCCTCCGCGCCGGATGAAGATTCAGTAACACCTTGAGCAGGAAATGTGGGAACAGAATCGGATGAACACGGCCACACTATTCAGAACAATATTAATATTGACCGTTGCTATTGCGACAGCACACGCCGGTGACCGGGACCAAATCGCAATGATACAGCAGCATATTGTGGAAGCGGAGAATTCCGGAGATTTATCTCTTTTGGAAAACCTGTTTATGGCCGATGCGGTTTATCTGAATCCTGAAGGACCGCCAATTGTGGGTGAACGGGCCATTTTATCTTTGTACGAATTCATGTTCCGTCGCTATCAATGGGAATCAGAATATCAGAATGAAGACCTAACGATCAGGGGCGATTCGGCCGGGATAAACGGTTGGTACACCTATCGGTTGACACCCCGAACCGGAGGAGCTGTACAGCGGGATGAAAACCGGTTTGAATGGCAGTTCAGAAAAGTAGAAGGGACGTGGAAACTGGCGCAGTTGATCTACGGTGAGCCGGTTGATCCACGATCCCGCGTGCCGGATTTGCCTAGGCCCACGGGTAAGTATGCGGTGGGAATCAGGGATTACTTTTTCACCGATACCAGCCGGCCCGAGATTTTCACCGAAGATCAGAATGATTTTCGTGACGTTGCCTTCCAGGTCTGGTATCCGGCGCAGGAGTCTGCCGGAGCCCCGCGAGCTTACCGGAACCTGTCCATGACCCAGGCGGCGGCAACCTTCCTGAACTGGCCCTTATTTTCAAACAGTTACAATGTGTTTGTGGTCAGTAATTCATTCAGCGATGCAGTGGCTCAACGATCAACAGGACCCTATCCGGTTATCCTGTACAACCATGGCTATGGCGGCTTTACCACGGTCCATCAAACCATATGTGAGGAGTTAGCCAGTCAAGGGTATGTGGTCGTCAGTGTGAGTCACGCCTACGAATCCGCTTTGCTGCTCAAGCCCGATGGGTCGGTAAAGGGGTTTGACCCCAACAACCAGGCATACCGGGACCGTCTTGCAGAAGCGGGGGGCTCCGAACAGGAGGAGTTGAAGGACCGGATTATCCGGGCCGGTCATTTGGCCGAGCAGGAAAAATATTACCGGCAATTACTGGTAAAAAGTCCCCGGCACCAGGAAAGCGTTCAAGTCTGGGCGGCAGATAACCGGTTTGTTTTACAGAAACTGAAAGCACTGAATGACACTGATCCCGTATTAGCCGGACTATTTGATCTGACAGCCATTGGGACGATCGGCCATTCCCTGGGCGGGGCCACGGCCGGTGAACTGGCCCTTACGGAACCGACCGTCAGGGCCGGTATCAATCTGGACGGGTTTCAATTCGGGGGAGTCCTGGAGTCGGAATTACAGATCCCGTTTATGTTCATCTGGGAAAATGGTCGGAACAGCAGACTCCCGGTCAACGGCAATGACCTGTTCTTCCAGAAATCAAAGGCGGCGTGTTATTCCCTGGTGATTCAAGGCTTTGAGCATACGACGTTTACCGATTTACCCCTTTTTGAATCGATCTGGGAATCGCCGGAATTATCACCGCAAGGACTGCGGGCAATCAAATTGCAAAAAGCGTATATTGTCGCCTTTTTCAATAAGCACATAAAGGAAATACCGGAACCGCTGTTGGATGGGCCGTCGCAGAAATATTCCGAAGTGATTTTCAAATCAAAATAACCATGATGAATTTTGAACGGTATAATGCGTAAAATATTCTCCGCATTCATCTTGCTCTCACCAATTCTGTGGGGCCAGTGGATTACGCTTCCCCAAATTCCTGATATCGACGATTTTATTGTCGATACGCTTTATGTGAATATGCCCCATGACAGCCTGGATTCTGATTGGCACACCGGTTTACGGGTACAGGATACCCGGGACCTGGATACCACCATCCTGGATATCCAGCAGACCGACAAGTATAAGGTCATTCCGGTGGATCAGTATATTGCCCTGGACCGGCCTCTGGCAGAACTTTTTACCGAACGATTCGCACGGGATTCCGTTGATTTTAATGGAACGTTGAAAATCTCCCGCCTGAGTATCTGGTACGACAGTAGCCCTGTGTTTGCCAAGGGCCGTCGGCTGAATGCCTATACCATCCTGTACAATGAAAATAAAGACCCGGTAAGTGACTGGATCTGGGAAATCTCCGTGGACAAGATGCGCAAGGAAAAGGAAGCGGATCAGTTGGGGCGCATGGTCGCAAAGTGGCTGGACCTCCAGAGTAAGGCGATTCAAAACCGAGCCTTCAACCGGAATCTTTACCCTTATCTATTTCGCCGCCAGCTTATGGTTTGGACGGAATACATCCTTTTGCCGGACGGCTTCGCCCTGAATGGTCACCTGACCCTGGATTATCCTCCCGATCAGCAGCGGAAATGGGTGCGCGGTTCCCCAGGTATTTATTATCGAAAAGGAACGCATCATGAGTCCATCGCCATCGGCGGTCTGGACCAGCAATGGTATCGACGAATCCGAACCCATTGGGTCCTGCGTTTTTCCACTACGGGCCGGTTCGGATTTAATAATTTCGATAAGGAATACTATTCCTATCTGGATTACTGGAATATCGTTTTCCTCAATCTGGCTTCCTCCGTATCCCTGGATTACCGGCCGGTTTATCATAAGGGTGTTTATGGCGGCGTTGGCTTCTTCAATAGTTTCAATATCCTGCCACTGGTGATTGACCGCTATGAATTCGGGATCAGCTTTTCCGTGGGGGTCATCCTGCCATGAGGAATCTCGCGTGTAATCTGTTGCTCCTGATTCTGGTTCTGCCGCTCCGGGCCTACAATGTTTCCGGCTATATTATCGACGGCGAAACGGGGGAGAGCATTATTGGCGTGAATGTGTTCATCGGTGAATTGGGAATCGGCGATGCGACCAATCTGGACGGGTTTTTCATTTTGCGTAATGTTCAACCCGGGAATTACACGCTGACCGTATCACACATTGCCTACGGGTTAGAAAAACAGAAAATATCGGTTGGACGCAAAGACCTTTTTCTCGGGAATCTGACCCTGACTCCGGCGCCGCTGTCAACCCAGGCCGTAGAAGTCACCGGTGTGAAAAACAGTATCATCCACAAAGAAACGGATATTGCCAGCTTCCAGGTGGACCCGACTGTGCTGACGGATGTTCCCCAACTGAACAAAGATGTCTTTGCCTTGTTGAAATATTCCCCCAGCGTCACGGTTGCCGATCCCTACTCGCCGCAGTACTTTGTCCGCGGCAGCGATCCCGGCGAAAACCTGGTTCAACTGGACGGGATGACGATTTACAATCCGCAGCATTTCCTGGGTTCGTACGCCATCTTTAATCCCTATGCCATTAAGAATATCGAAATGCTGATGGGTGGCTTTGATGCGGAATATGGCGGACGGAATGCATCGATTCTGAATATTGCCACCCGGGAAGGGAACCATCGGGAAATCCACGGTGAATTTCGTCCGTCCATTTCCGGCCTGACCGGCGCCATCGAATTCCCGGTGAATCGTCAGACCACGGCCATGATATCCGGCCGCTTTCTTTCCGACCTGATGCTGCGGGTAATCATGGGTTCGCCCAATGTGATGATGGATTTCAATTCTACCCTCCAGACCAAAATCGGGCGAACCCGGCTCCGGTTTTCCGGGTTCTATGCTCGCGATTACATGGATTATTCCGTGGATAATATATTTCTCTTCCTGCCACAGGATTTATTTGATGAATTTCGGGAAGGCTTTATCACCAATACGAATAATCTGGCCCTGGGGATTTCCACCAATACACTTCTGCGCCCCAACCTGTTATTGGAAACGCAACTCTACCATTCCCGCTCCCAGGTAGATAACCATACCTATTTCGGGTATACCACGACAGACACAACCAGCGCCCTGGACATCGTTTTTAATTTCAATACGCGCATCGAAAATGCCATAGCAGATAATACGGTCAAGGCGAATCTGAAATGGTATGCCTTCAAACATCAGACCTTCAAATTCGGGTTTGAATTGAACGATCTGGGATTTTCCCATGAACTGGGTCGCACTGTCGAAAAACGAAATCCTTACCGGTATGATACGGAGTTTCAGGCGGTTTTCATTCAGGATGAAGTCGCCCTGGGCAATCTGTTGATCAAATTAGGACTGCGCAATTCCCGGAGTAAACGACAAGCAACCTGGCAGCAGGAGCCCCGTCTTTCCGCCAGTCTCCGCCTGGGGAATTCCACGTTAAAAGCGGCCTACGGACACTATTACCAGTACCTCACCAGCATGGATTCCAGAAACGACGAAATGGTCCAGTTCCTGGATTACTATTCCGCCATCGATCAACAGGAGCCGATCAATTCCGTTCATTATATTCTGGGACTGGAAGGGCAACTGAATCCCCGGCTGGACTATTCTCTGAGCACATATTACAAAGTTTTAAACCGAATTTATCGCAGCACTTACAGCAATAACCGGCTGGCGGAAGCCGGTGGTCAGTTGATTGAACAAGGTGAGGGAGAAGCCTATGGCGTGGAAGCCCTGGTGCGTGGGGAAGTGGGACGGCTGTCCGGGTGGATCAGCTATACCTGGTCCCGGGGTCTCCGCCGATATCCGTCCATCATGAATGGAAAGACGGTTATCTTTGACGGGGATCAACCGCATAACCTGAAAGCGGTTCTGATGTTTAAACTCACGCCGGATATCACCGCCAGCTCCACGTTCCGGTTTACCTCCGGTTTTCCCCGGACCTGGGAAACGGGACAACTGATGCATTATCAATACGATCCCCTGAATCATTCGCTGGGGGCCTTTGCCACATCCATTACGCCGGAGCGGAATAATGTTCGTTATCCTCCCCGGCTTACCTGGGATATCGGTTGGAAAAAGAAGTTACGAAGCGGATTCGGATTCTATCTGGCGGAATACCTGGGCGGCCTGGATGCCTTTTTCAACATGACCCTGAGAAATCTGCTTTTCCTCCATCGGGACCCGACCTACTATTTTTATTTCCCCAATTACGGCTATTACGGGTACGATTTTGAATTCATCCCATCGGTATCGGTGGGCTACAGCATACGGTTTTAAAATGAAAATAGTTCGCAAAATAGTTGTCTCTCTTGTTCTCCTGATTCTGGGTTGCGATTTACCCACGGACCCGGGACCCATGCCCACCACCATCATTGACACGGACTACGTGGAAAGCCTGAATATCATGGGTGTACTGCGGTCGGATGACGATTCCTTTGTTTATGTGCAACGCACGATGACGACCGAAGAAATTTACACTCTGGAAGCCGACCCGGTTATCCGTGATGCAGTCGTGGAAATCCTTGACCGGGATAGCCGTGAGTCCTGGGGGTTTGAACCCAAAGCAGATTCACTGTATGTCGGCTATTATTACGACACAACGTTTATTCCGGTGGAAGGGCATACCTATGACCTGACGATCAGGGCCGATAATCTTCCCACCCTGACCGCCACTACAACCGTACCGCAACGACCATACCTGAATGATTATACCGTTGATAATCAATCGGGGTATGGCAGTTTTGATCTGACATTGACTGATGATACTTATCAATATCTACTATATTTGCAGTTTCCGGATAAGATTCTGAAAAAAGCCCTAGTCGGTGACCGGAATACTGATGAGCTGGTCACCTTTAATTGGGACCCGGCTTTGGGAAATCCGATCCGTATAATGATTGTAGGCCTGGATGAAAACCTGACCCGTTATAATGAATCGTCCATCTCATTCATTCCCAATACCTACCACAAAGATGGGTCCACGGTATCGAATGGTTTTGGTTGCTTCGGATCCGTGGCAGTTACGGCAATCCAATTGGATGGGTGAACCGGTCCGAAGAAAAAGATCTGGTGAAAACCAGTTCAGTTCCGGGAGAATCTGCATGGAAACTTCCGGTATCCGGCAGGTTGAAACTGTCACAATGAAAGAAGAATCCGGTAACTTAGTATCAAATTCTTTAGAATGTGATTCGTCAATGTTTTTTGTAAATTTGTTGTGTTACGGGACGGTTTTTTGAAATAAAGCAAGCATCGGCGGGTTTATCCGGCGAAATACGTTGTTGGTCTATTAGTATGACTCCGTTATTACCTGTAACAAACCCGCACGTTCGTTGTCAAACTGTCTTTTTTTGGTATTGGGATTTACCACTGAGTCAAGGAGGATAATATGCGATATTTAAACCGATATGTGTTCATTGGGATATTACTGACGGGTTACGCTTTTTCATCACCGGATTCTCTGTTTGCAGTCGTACCACATGCCGGATCAAAAGCGCTGGAATTCAGGATTAGGGGTCTTTTTAACATTGATTCCCATTTAGGCAACGGAATAACGCTGAAAACATTTACCGGTACGAATCGGGCCATACGGATCGGAATCTATGACAATGTAGTCGTGAATGATGAATCCGGAGAAAGGAACCGCGAAGATTATTACCAATACCAGGATACCCTTAAACTAAGTGAAAGCAGTATCAGAAGATTAAATAACCTTAGCGCGGTCCAAATTAATTTACAGTTTATTCGATATAGCGCCCCTTATTATCGTTTATCTTTGAGTTATGGGTTGGGACCCGTATTGGGTTTCTCGGACCGCCAAACAAAAAATAATACTATCGGAAGGCATGGTGATACTTCCGTCAAAGATAACACAAGAACCACGATGATCTATACCGGTCTGTCGACCATTGTAGGCGTTGAATGGTTTTTCCGTAAAAACATCAGTTTCCATTCCGAATATCATACGTCGATAAAAGTCGGGAAATCATATAATAAAGCTTCGCATTTTCAATTGGATGGATTCGGCAATTGGTATCGAACCACCGAAAACCGAGCAGGTCCCTATTATCAGGTCACCGGAAATGTCTGGTTTGGAACCAGTTTTTACTTCAAATAACGCCATCTAACCGGGTAAACTGCCGAATCAATCGGTTTCGGTTCGTAATATACGAAGGACTATCACGGGGATAAGGATTTGAGGGGCATACAGAATCCTGAATGGAAAACCAAATGGTTGGTATTCATACTACTATCATTCGGTTTTTCACAACCGCCGTTTACTCTTTACCCCGAAGGATATTTAATAACGAATTCTTTTGAACCGGTTCAGCCCCGCGAAACGGTTACGAAAGCCACCGCTGTTTCCACGTTTAAAAAGATTAAACCCGATTTTCTGGTTAACTCCGGTTGCGGCGATCATGGATCGAACCAGTTAAATATCAACATTGCCCGGGATGAAGACGGTTATTACTTGTGCGTATGGATCGAGGAACGAACGGGACAGCGGGAACTGAATGCTCAGTTATTTAATTCCCTGGATGAGCGAATCGGCAGCCTCATACAGGTCTCCGATAATTATACGCATTGGAATTCCCAACCGGCCATCGTTTACAATGCGGTGAGCCATGAATATTTGATTTCCTGGGCGGAGCCAAACTGGATCAAGCTCCAGCGCATCACGCAGTCGGGGACTCGAATCGGATCCAACATCACGATTTCCCAGCACCAGCGAACCAACACCGACAATCCCACCGCCGTCGTCGGTCCGTCCGGCCAGGTTCTGGTCACCTGGTTGGGAGATTATTCGACTATCCTGAATATAAAAGCCTATTGCCGGTTATTCTCCGCAGATCTGACTCCTTTGGGGAATGAGCATCAATTGGTACAATCGTCGTATCAGAATATCAGCAGCCTGGGATGGGACCTCCGGGCCGCTTCGGATACCAGCGGACATTTCGTCATTACCTGGAGTGCGCACAGGAATAATCGCTCCCGGATTGTTATTCAGGTCGTGGACCGTAACGGTGAGTTGGAGGGGCCCAATCTGGAAGTCAGCGATTCCACCGATAATTCCGGAGGCGTTTTCCCGACGATTGCTTCCACGGATGATGGACATTACCTGGTATTATGGAGTGCGTCTTCCAAGATCATGGGTCGTATTTTTAATATTGATTCGGGTTTCGTCGCTCCTCCGTTTAGCGTGAATGAGGAATCCGCTTCGTGGTATACTTATTCCGTTAACTCCGACCGGCAAAACACGTTTTATATCCTGTTTACGGGATCGGGACCGACCGGACAGATGGTAACCAAACAGGGCGAATTTCTGGGGTCGAATATTCCGCTGGCGATTTCTGCGCCCATATCGTATTTGGTGTATCCCAAGCTCACGCGGGTGCAAAACGGAACCCTGTATGCAGCCTTTTACGGTTATCACGACAATGATCTGGATGTGGTAGTGCAAAAATTTGATTCCGATTTCAATATTTTATCCGACGCCTTTAAAGTCGCGAATGATTCCTGCAGTTCCTGGCAGACCAATCCCCTCGTAAAATACAATCAGTTCGGACAATCCATGATTGTTTGGGAAGACCGTCGCAACGGGAGGGTGGACCTGTACGGACGAATGTATGATGAGGAAAATAATCCCGTAACGTTCGATTTTTTAATCGACACGACCGATCATTATCTCACTTCACCTTTGAACATCGTTCCGGACCGGGACGGCAATTTCATTGTCGCTTACCGATTCGGCGATTACGCCGGAAATAATATCAGGATTCGGAAGATTGCGCCGTCCGGAACCCTGATCGGCGCTTATAAAACGGTTACGGATTATCATTCCGCGAATCCTCGGGGAGCGATAGCAGTGAACGATTCCGGCGATGTGATGCTGGCCTGGATGGCGAATACTCGTTATTCGTCCGGGTATTTGCAGAAATTCGACCGGGATTTGAATCCCCGGTCACCGATAATCGAATTCTTGAAGGGATATTCGCCGAACTACAAAAAAATATTATCGATTTCCGTGAATTCCCGATTTGATGTTTTTGCAGTCTGGCTTGATTATGATCCGGGTCATTCCGAAACCGGGAAAATATTGAAAGGACAGTGGTTTACTCCGGAAGGGGTGGCCTCGTCGGAAGTCATGCATATCGATTCTTTAGATGGACAACGGGAATACGGTACGGCTGTTTGCCAGGTCAATAATGACAGTAGCCTGATTTGTGTCTGGAACGACTACAATCGATACGGGTATAATTCCCGATTAACCATTTGGCGATCTTATAAAAACTGTTCGGAGACGGTTTACCGGGATACCTATCCACTCACAGATTATTTTAGTACCCCGCAAATCGTGGAATACGGCCATCGAAAAACAGTGATAGCCTGGAATGATGGGAAAAATATTTATTCGGTATTATTGGATGATAATAGTCTGATAAATAAAATGGTCAGATTACATACCTTCGATCCCTATTATTTCTCACGGCCACCATTTAATTCATATGATGTCAGTCTCTTCGAAGATCAGCTGCAAATCAGTTATGAAAGTGTTCCTGTCCCTGAAAAAGGGTATGATATTTACGCCAATGTTCAACGCATCGAAGGATTTGATTTTGATTCGGTGGCTTGCTATCCCAAAGATAATGGACTGGCGAATGCTGCGGTGAATTTTTTTGAAATTGTTTATCCTCCTTTTCCCAATCCCGCGAATGATCATCTAACGATCTGGTATGAATTGATTTACAAATCCCCGGTAACAATATCCGTATACAATCTTATGGGGCAGGAACTGAGCCGGATTGATTACGGATACCGCCCGGCGGGACTTTATTATGAAACCATAAATACGGGTTCTCTCTCTACCGGATTATATTTCATTCATTTTCAGGGAAGAGGTGCGATTACGATGAAATTTTTAATCTTGCATTAAGTACCTTTCCCATCGGGCGACGCAGTAGTAATCTGACCTGAATTCCGGAATATTTTATAAGCATGTAAAAAAAACTTTTAAACAGGACCGTTTTATCCTTAATATTCGACCGTTGATTCGATAAACAAACTAATGGTTCATATACTGGAATTACGATTTGATGAAGATGGCGGGTACACGGTGTACAACACAACGGAATACTGAGTCGGGAACACCGGCGATAATCAGCCGGATTTTGTCCTTCCTCCTTCTATCCTTACTCCCGGCTCAGAATTCCCGTTTGACCGGTTTTGTCCGGAACGCAGACACCGGCGCTCCGGTGACGTATGCCAATGTTCTGGTTCTCAATACGCAGACCGGCGCCATCACGGACAGCACAGGCCGTTTCATTCTGCAACCGAATGTGTCTCCCCCCCTCAGACTCATCGTTTCTCACATCGGATATGAAACGGCCTATTTTAATGTGACCGAGAAGAACCGGAATTCTCTGACCATTCCTTTGGAGGAAAGTTTTTTTCAAATGGACCGGGTGGTGGTCACGGCGACGCGTACACCCAAAATATTCCGCAATGTACCGGTGGCTACGGAAGTGATTACCCGCCAGGATATCCGCGATTCCGGCGCTCTGAATGTAGGCGATTTATTAAACCAGCGCTCCGGGGTTAATGTAACCTCTTCTGTTGATGGCGGTTCCGTCGTCAATGTGCTGGGAATGGACTCCAAATATGTGTTGATTTTACAGGATGGGCAGCCGCTCTCCGGAAAATTTAACGGACGGGTCGCTCTGGATCAAATTCCCACGTCCTCATTACAAAAGGTCGAGATTCTAAAAGGACCCAGTTCTGCCCTCTATGGGAGCGAAGCCATGGGCGGTGTAATCAACCTGGTTTCGGATACTACCCGGCGCGTTTCCACCCTGGAATTCGTATCCCGCTATAGCGCTGAGGGGAATGGGAGCTTTACTCCCTGGGATTTTACTACCGGGAAACATACGGCGCAGATTGCATGGAGTTTGAACCGTCGGCCTTTTTCCTTTCGCCTGGACGGCGATATCCGGCAAATCAATGTGGATAAAAGTATTCTGTATATCGACGTGGATGACATGATTAAATCATCCCTGCGGGGGTGGTTTACCTGGAAACTTGCACGGACGCTGAAACTAACCGTGGATAATACCTGGTTTCAGGACCTGGAGTCCAGCCATTCTGCTACCATGAATGCTGCCACGATCATTCAGCGGAATCAGACCAATTTGATCCTCCGTGTTGATCCGGGTGCCCGGTGGGTTATCGACAATACATTGCGTTGGGCGACGTATTCACGACGCTATGACCAGGTCCGTCCCTGGGGCGATGTGTTTCGCCGGGATACAACCCGGGAAAACGCTCTGGAAGTCGAAATTGCTGCCCGGCGGGAAGGGGAGCGCAACGCTCTCAACCTGGGACTGGAATTGTCGCAGGACACCTATTCCAGCGATCGGATTGCGTCCTATAGTCGACAGGAAATAACCACCAGTTTCTATGGCCAGACGGAAGTTTACCTGTCACCCCGACAAACCCTGATTGCCGGACTGCGTCTGGACCGGACAACCGGGGACGAGTGGGTATTGAGTCCGCGGATCGGGGGCATGGTATCGCTGGGAGAGCGCTGGAAATTCCGCACAACCCTGGGAACCGGCTACCGCCGGCCCACTTTTATGGACCGATATATTGACTGGAATCATATTC
>JAADFQ010000123.1 GCA_013152835.1 FCB group bacterium | reverse complement strand
GTTCTGAATGGTCAACCGGTTATCCGACCCGCTTTGTCCGATCCGGAATTGATGGATTTTCCCGGAATCGGCACCCTGGAAGCCTGGAATTCTGACGGTCTTCGGACCCTGGCCCATACCATGACCATTCCCAATATGATCGAAAAAACACTGCGCTATCCGGGATGTATTGAATATTTACGGGTTCTCCGGGAAGGCGGATTTTTTTCCAAGGAACTCGTGCAGGTGGGGGAGCAACAGGTTCGTCCTCTCGATGTCACCGCGAAATTACTAAGGAAACAGTGGCGGTTAAACGAAGGTGAAGAAGATGTGACCGTGATGAAGATTATCATCGAAGGGCGTGAAAACCGGAAGCCGGTTCGGATCACCTACGAACTGGAAGACCATTTTGACCGGGAACGAAACATAACCTCCATGGCCCGGACTACCGGTTACACCTGTACGGCCGTGGCAAATTTGCTTGTATCGGGGAAAATTCGGGGAACCGGTATTTTACCTCCGGAAACCGTTGGGACCGATGAAAAGAATTTCCGGTTTATTCTGGAATATCTGGAGGCGCGTGGTGTCCGCTATCGGGTTTACCGGGATTAAGGTTTAAGGACAAATCTTATTTTATCCAGATTACCATCGTTGGGAGCCGGTGGTACGCTCATGATTTTCGCCATGAGATTATAAAGCTCAATATTGCGAATCGGGGCGATCACCGTATCCACTTTGAACGCCGGTCCCCGGGCGAAAAAGATGCCCCACATATCAGTGTTCTTCGGGTCGAAACCATGCGTCCCGCCCAGATAGCGATCTTTATTCTTTTCCGCCTTTGCATGGGAGGTGAGGACCCAGCCATCATCCACCACTCCGATCAGCAGAGGAATGCGGTAATGTGCGGAATAATGAAATTCTTTCGGAATATCCTTCTTTTTATAGATCCGGACATGGGGCACGTTCCCATGTAGTAATTGATAGACCGAATCCACGCGGCTGGAATCGATGTAGATGTCCAGTACCGGCGACCAGTTAATAATCGTTAATTGATCGGTATTGATGAAGTCGTCCAGATACACAACCCGGTCTTTGCTCAGTTCCGCCATTCCATGATCGGACACCACCATGATATTGACTGAATCCAATTGATTACGCGCTTCCAATCCCTTCATGAGCTGTCCGATGCGGGAATCCACCTCCCGAATGGCGTCATTCACAGCGGAAGAATCAGGACCGAAATGATGACCGGCATTATCCGTATCGGGAAAATAAAGTGACATAAACAGCGGTCGCTTGCTCTTTGGTAAAGCCATCCAGTCCAGAATCTGCTGAATGCGAAGATCATTGGGATACGTATGGTTGTACGGAAACCAGTAGGTGGGGCGCTCTCCGGCAATTTCCGCTTCTGATCCGGGCCAGAACATGGTAGCGGCAATTTTCCCGGTTTTTTCCACCGTACTCCAGATTGGTTCGCCACCGTACCAGCGACCATCAGTTACCGATTCGCTGCCTTGACCAATCCGGTACCAGGCATCGAATTTGGGATCATACATGCGATTGGACACCAGGCCGTGATGTTCCGGGTAGAGTCCGGTAACAATGGTATAGTGGTTAGGGAAGGTTTTGGATGGAAATGATGGGATAAGCCCCTCGGTACGAACACCTTCTTTTGCCAGGCGGTCCAAAGCGGGCGTGTTGGTTTTGTCGGTGTAATCGTGACGAAAGCCGTCCAGGGAAATAAGGATAAGGGGCTGGGAAGAGGACGGCGTTTCCGGTGCAACCGATCCTGGTTGACAACCGATCCACAGGAATAAACCGAGTATGGTAAACCAGCGGAACAGGAATGAATTTCGGTGTTTCATAGGGGAATCAATGTGTTTGGAGGTTAATAAAGGAAAACAAAATTAACGGTGTTCGGGGTACATCAAAAGGCGTTTCAATCGATCACTTTTCGGATGGTTGTAAGGCTGGCGTTCGGTGTTGTGGTGATAAACCCACGTGCAAGGTCACCAGAAATGCCGCGGTAAAAGCAATCGACGCCGCAACCGGAAAGACCCACGCTACCCGGATATTTTCTGCAATCCAGCCCAGAATGAGTCCGGCGCTGAAACCACCCAGATCCAGCATACCCGTAGACAGTGCCATGGCCGCACCGCGGAGCTCACGGGGAGCGAAATTATAGGCCAGCGCGGTGACGGCCGGAAAGGCCAGGCCGTGGGCGGCGCCCACCAGTGCCCCGGCAAAAATCAGGAAACCAAGGTGATGGCTGAATACCAGAACCGTCAGTCCTACACCGTATACGGAAAAAGCAGGAATCAATATTCGCCGCCAGCCAAACCGGTCGGCCCAGGATCGTCCTACCAGTCGAAGAACAATTCCAGATAAGGCAAACGCCGTAAAATAAAGACCAAATCCGGTTAGGTGTCGGATACCGGCCAGCGGAGCAAGAAACATCATCGGTGCCGCCCAGGAAAAGGACAGCATCAGCGAAAGGGTAAAAGGAAAAATGAGCGGTCGATACCGGTTCAACTGAAAATGACGCTTTTGAGGAATTGGATGGGGGTGAGAAGCAATGCGAAAGACGGCCAACAATGCCAGCAGACCCAGGGAACTGAGAGTGGTAAAAAAGGTTGTCATTCCGTAGGTGCGGACAATCCATTCGCCGATTCCGGGACCCACCAGGTTGGCAGCCATTCCCGGCAGACCATAGATACCGACCATTTCGGTGCGTCGTTTATCGGGAGCCCGTTCCGCCGCCAATGTAAAAAAAGCGGAAAAATAAGCGCCGAAACCCAGGCCCTGAACCAGACGAATGGAAAACATGGCAAGCCAGTGTTGATTGGCGAACACATACAGCAAGGGAGTAAAGGCAATCAATGCGATGCCGGCGGTCAGGACCGGTTTTACGCCCCATCGATTCAGGGAAGAACCGATAAACGGTCGTCCCAAAATCGCCGCCAGATAATAGGTGGCCATAAACCAGCCCACTACTTGTGGCCCACCCCCGGCGGATTGAATGTAAAGCGGATAAATAGCGTTATTGGTAAAGCTGAGTCCCACCAGGAAATGCAGGATAAGAGGCGGGACATGCCGCGAATAACGCATGGAAAGCCTAGAGAATCTGAACTTCAGGAATCAGTGAAATGCCGAATTTCTGGTGAATATCCTCCCGGATTTTCTCTGCTAGCCCGGCGATTTCCATCCCGGTGGCGCCGCCCAGGTTGACCAGAATCAGAGCGTGCCGTTTATAGACGCCCGCCCGGCCCAGGGTTTTGCCTTTCCACCCGGCCAGGTCAATGAGGCGGGCCGCGGAAAGTTTCACCTGTCCTTTTCCTGTGGGATGCCCCGAAAGCGCGGGATGGGATTTTTTCAGGAGTTGAAACTGGTCATCGGGAATAATGGGATTCTTAAAAAAGCTCCCTGCCGATCCCAACCGGGCCGGGTCCGGAAGTTTACGCTTTCGGATACGAATCACGGCGGCGCTCACCTCCTGCGGGGTGGGATCGGTGATGCCGGATTGTTGTAATTCCTCCGTTAATCCCTGATAGGAAAGCCGGGGGCGGAATTTTTTAGACAGGGCCAGGGTGACGGAAAGAATCAGGAATGGATCCGGTTGGGTTTTAAACCAACTGGACCGGTAGCCGAACTGGCAGTCGGAACGTGTAAATCGTCGTGTTTCTCCGGTGCGGAGATTGACGGCCTCCAGTTCCCGGAAAACATCCTGTAATTCCACACCGTAGGCCCCGATATTCTGGATCGGAGCGGCACCCACCGTCCCGGGAATCAGGGAAAGGTTTTCCAATCCCGAAAGTCCCTGCTCCAGGGTCTTTTGGACGCAGGAATGCCAGTCCAGTCCGCTGCCCAACTGAACCCAAACCTGGTCTTCGTCGACCTCCTGTATCTGAAACCGTTTAAAACGGGGATGCAGGACAACCCCATCGAAAGGTTTAGTGAATAAAACATTGCTGCCACCGCCCAGGATAAAGATCGGTTTGTCTCGAAGCAGACCTGTCCTGAAAAGAACGTCCAAATCTTCAGGAGAATCGAGGTGGGTAAAAAACCGGGCTTCGGTATCCACACCAAACGTGTTCAGGGCTTTCAGAGATACATGTTCACGGATTTTCATGGGATGTACGGCCGGGGATCACAACGGGTCATGAAACGGTCTTTCCTTAATTTTACCGGCAAATTTACTCCATCGGAATGAAACTCCACGAGGGAAGTTCCAATCATATCGCAGGAACGGACATTCCCCGGGTGATTTTTTCCAAGAAACCAGTGAGATGAAGAAATAGGTGAAAGGGTATCGATCAAGATGATAACAATGAAATTTTGGTCGGCTCGTTATCCCGGTCTTTTTTGTTGGTTGGGAATGTTGGTGGAATGAAATTCAGTTGCCATAAACAAAGGAGGGGATGAAATCGATCATTGCAACCTGGTGTATTTTATTTTCCGTTCTGATTTCCCAGACCCGGCCCGTGTCCACCTATTCCATCGTGGCCTATGACGAAGCCACAGGACAATTGGGTGTGGCGGTGCAAAGCCATTGGTTTTCCGTGGGGACGGTGGTTCCCTGGGCAAGAGCCGGTGTGGGAGCCGTGGCCACTCAGTCCTTTGTAAAGGTGGAGTATGGCCCGGAAGGGTTGAAACTCATGGCCGAAGGGGCCACCGCCAACGAAGCATTGGATCAATTAATCGCCCGGGACGATGCCCGGGATGTACGCCAGGTAGCGATGGTAGATGTTCGGGGACACGTGGCCACGTTTACCGGTAAAAAATGTATTGAAGCGGCGGGACATCAACAGGGCAAAAACTATTCGGTGCAGGCTAACCTGATGGAACAGCCTACCGTCTGGCCCGCCATGGCAAAAGCGTACGAATCGGCCACCGGCGATTTGGCCGACCGAATGCTGGCGGCCCTGAATGCGGCCCAGGCCGAAGGGGGCGATATCCGGGGTCGTCAATCGGCGGCCATGTTGATTGTTTCGGGTGAACCCACGGGAATTTCCTGGAAGGATGTGGTCCTGGATTTGCGGGTAGACGACAATCCGGAACCGCTGAAAGAACTGGCCCGGCTCCTGACGATCCACCGGGCCTATGAACATGCCAATCAGGGCGATCTCTATGTGGAGAAAAAAGAAATTGCCAAAGCCCTGAAGGAATACGATCTGGCAGCGCAGCTCTACCCGGAAAATCCGGAATTGCCGTACTGGACGGCGGTCACTCTGGCCAGTGAAGGGCAGATCGATGAGGCGTTACCGCTGTTCAAATCGGTGTTTGCCCGGAATCCGGCCTGGCGCACCCTGACGCCCCGTCTGGTAAAGTCCGACCTGCTGCCGGATGATCCGGTTTTGCTGGAGAAGATATTGGCGCAGTAGAACAGGGTTATTCCGAAGTCGGGATGTTGCCCGTGGGGCTCCGTTCATTGATCCTTCGTAGTTAACGATTCGGTATTGGATATTTCCCGGAAGATCGTGAGCCGATTTTCATCTTGGTAGTTTATAATAATTTGCCTTAAAATCCGACCGACCAGTCGGTCAGATAAGAATGACTATCGATAACAAAGCGGAAAAAATTATTCAGGCGGCCATCCAGGTCTTCGCGGAAAAAGGTCTGGAAAAAGGCAAAATCGCCGATATCGCCCGGAAAGCGGGAATCGGTAAAGGAACGGTGTATGAATATTTCTCCAGCAAAGATGAGATCTTCAGCGCTATCGAACAGTTTGTAATTGAGGACATGCTCCGGGATCTTGAGACCATTCTTCAGGGAGGCCGTTCTCCCCGGCAGAAATTGCAATCTCTGATCGACGGAACTTTTCACTATATGGTGACCCTGGGAGATGGTATTCTGATCGTCACCGAACTCTGGGCCCAGAGCGCCCGGGGACTGTGGCACGGATCTTCCACAACCCGTCTCCGGGATATGTACCGTCAATACCGGGAAATTCTGATTGATATTTTACAGGAGGGGGTGAAATCCGGCGATTTCCGGCCTCTTGATCCGGAAGGCGTGGCCGTCATGCTGGCCGCTTTTCTGGACGGAATGTTATGGCAGTATTTAATTATCAATGATCCGACCTTTTTCCATCGCGTATGGAATGTGGCCGTCCAATCTTTTTTCAAGGGAATTGAACCATGAGCATACATAGAATCAGTTTTTTCGTGCTACTTTCTGCCATGGGGTGGAGTCAAACCGATCCGCAGGCGGCGTTGATTGTGCAAAAAATGTCGGCGTTGATGAGTCCGCCCACAAGCCGGGCGACCATGACGCAAACGATCCAGACGTCTTCCGGGAAAAAACGGACCATGGAATTTGAAATGTTTTCCGCCGATACGGGAAAAAGTATTTTGATGCGCTACAGCAAACCCACGAGTATCAAAGGTCAGACCTTTCTAATGCTGAACGATGCCAACGATATCTGGACCTATTTCCCACGGACCCGAAGAGTTCGGAAATTGGCGTCATCTTCCAAAAATCAGAAAGTGCAGGGCAGTGATTTCAATTTCAGCGATTTTTCCTCCGGTGATACCTGGACGAAGGACTATACCTCGACCGTCATCAGCGAAGAAAAATTTCGCGGAGAAGCCTGCTGGAAGCTGGAAGCCAGGGAAACGCCCTCCAATGATTCCGATTATCCACGGGTGATTTATTGGGTGCGGAAATCCGATTATTCCCCGCTGGAAATGGATTTTTACAACGACAGCAACGTCCATGAAAAAACACTTTCCCTGGAAAATATTGAAGTCATTGAAAATATTCCCACGGCCAAAACCATGGTGATGAAAAATCTCCTGGAAAATTCAGAAACGGTCATGAAAGTCCTTTCCATAACTTATCAGTGGACTC
>JAADFQ010000122.1 GCA_013152835.1 FCB group bacterium | reverse complement strand
ACCGACTGCTCGTGGCGCTGAATGGCGAACCGGATCGGGAGCTGACCATCGAATTGCCACCGGGAACCTGGACAATGATCGTGAACGGGGAAAACGTGGATTTGACCGGCCTGGGAACAACGGAAAATGAACTGACGGTTCCAGCCACTTCCGGGATTGTGTTGATAAAGTCGGCTGAATAATGAAACTTGAACCTTGCGAAGGTTTGAAACCTTCGCAAGGTTAACAATTTATTAGGTTATCGCAGGATCACCAGTTTCCGGGTCTTCGCCTCTCCGCCACTTTCCAACCGGTAAAAGTATACGCCGGAGCCTACCCGTCCCCCGGCGGAATTACGTCCGTTCCAGCGGAGCCGGTGCCAACCGGCCTCCTGATACGCATTTACCAGGGATTCCACGTGGTGTCCCCGTAAATCATAAATTGTTAGCGCCACATCTCCGGGCCGGGGAATGGAATACTTAATTTCCGTTTCCGGATTAAAGGGATTCGGATAATTTTGATTCAGGGTGAAAACCGTGGGCAGCTCCGGGTAGACCGGGTCAATCGATAGCAACCCCGGTTCCGGTACTTCCACCGGTTGATCGGTATAAATATGGAATTCACCCGGAGCCAGTGCAATGGCGTCATTCACATTGGCAACGACCAGGCTGTCTCCGGAAAAATAATCATACCAGGTCCCCGTATGATGAAAATCGGGATTAATATTTTGATTGAAAACGGCAAAATTTCCGATAATGACGGCCTTCATTTCGGATCCGCTCAGCCGGATACGTTTTTTCCCGGTGGAACTGTTCAGCCACAAATCCACATTGGTACCGGGACTACGGAATAAATCGTGGTTGTTGCGTAATTGAAGCAGGGCTTGCCAGGTTTGGTATAATTTCCGCCGGTCCCCATTTTGATAGTAATTCCAGCGTATCGGTTTTTCGCAGACGCGACAGGGATCTTCAATGGATACGTCGTAACCCAGCTCACCAAACTGCCAGATCATTTTCGGCCCCGGCAGGGTAAAGAAAAAGGCGCCGGCCAGTTTCATCCGGTTCAGGGCTGTGCTCAAATCCTGAATTTGGTACTCTCCGGAACCGTTGCCGTAATGCAGATTCTTGAACATAAGCCGTTCTTCGTCATGGCTTTCCATGTACGTCACTAAATGGGGGACGGACCAGTTCCGGTTTCCATAATAGCCCCAACTGAAATCGGAATTTCCGTTCCAACCCATGGTGGCTTCGTTATAATTATAATTCAGATTACCCCAGAGCAACATTCCGTAATTGGCCAGTACCCGTTCTTCCGTATTATCCGTAAAATGCTCCAGGATTACAATCACCGTATTGTCTACCGACCAGATTGCGTCCGCCATCCGTTCCAAAATAGAAATCCGGTCCGCATCGTAGGCCCAGCCGTCGCCGCCGTTATTGGTGAATCCCTTGGAAAAATCAAACCGGAACCCATCAATTTTATATTGAATAACCCAGTACCGGGTAACCCGATCCACAAAATACTGGGTATGTGGGCTTTCATGATTGAAATCATAACCCCAGGCATAGACCGGATTTGGGGATTGAGGATTGTACCAGGGATTGTCCGCCGCCGGGCGGTTATTCAGATTATCCCAATACAACCGTACCAGGGGCGACAATCCATAGGAATGGTTCAGCACGATATCCTGAATGACGGCAATTCCCCGGCGATGACATTCATCGATAAACCGTTTCAATGCCTGGCGGGTGCCGTAATATTTATCCGGGGCAAAATAAAAGGACGGATTGTATCCCCAGCTTGAATTCCCTTCAAACTCACTGATGGGCATGAGTTCAATGGCGTTGATTCCCAGGTTTTCCAGGTAATCCAGGGTATCCATCAGGGTTGGGTAGTCGTGTCGCTGAATGAAATCCCGGAGGTGCAATTCATAAATGACCAGATCTTTCCGGGCCGGTCGCCGGAAGGTATCGCTATAGGTCCAGGCGAAGGGGGTTTGAGCCGTTTGCAGAACCGCCACCGGTTCCCGGGTTTTTCCGTCCGGATAGGGTTTCAGGTTCGGGTAGGTCAGGTTGGAAATGTAGCGGTCATTCCACGGATCCAGGACCACGTCGGTATAGGGATCGGCAATCCGGATTTCCCCATCCACCAGGTATTGAAAAGCATATTGATTGGCAACGGAGAGATTATTGATTGTCAGCCACCAGATTGTGCTGTCTGCTGAGGGCCTATAGCGGTGCATGAAATATGTCGTGTCCACTCTCCAGTCGTTAAAATCGCCGATCACGTAAACAAAATTCTTCCCCGGTGCAAACAGGGAAAGCGTTACCGAGTTCACGCTATTGTAGGTAATCCCCGGTTCGGTTCCCGGTGGTGGCGGCGCGTCGGACGGCTCCGGGTTTACCAGGATAACAAAGGCCACCGTATCGGCAAAACCAGCCGTGTCCACGGCCACGCCCCGGATGCGCTGAACCCCGGCGGATGATCCGGCAACGATAAAGTCAAATCCCAGGGTATCCTCCCGGGTATGGGCGACCTGTTCCTGATTAATCCATAAACTCAGGGAATCGGTTTGGGATGAATTGGTCACGGCCGTAAGGGTAATTGCAACCGTATCCCCGGCGGAAGCGAAAAAAGGAGACCGTAGCGGATCGCCGTACAACACCTGTATGTCCGGTTCCACAATGACGGCCGTGATGACCGCTTCCAGGAGAACAATATCCCAGTTGGCTCCGCCCAGGCTGTGTCCCCAACTCGATCCGGGATTTGACGGTGTTCCCGTATTGACAACAAAATGCACCGATTGAATGGTTGTATCGGTGGGAATGGTCACGTGCCAGATGCCGTTATTCCCCTCCGAAAACGGAGTTCGGGCGGCCACACCGTCGGTATGGAGTACCGTTCCCGGAGGCCAAAGGTTCGTCGGCGGGGTTTGCCAGCCGCCGGTGAGGGCTTCGTTGACGCCCCAGTGGAGTACCAGGCCGGATGGATTATCGGGGATTTCCCCGCTTTGGGAAGGATCGAAATAAATGGTGATCGAATCGCCGACAAACGGATTGGCCGGAATCCATTCGGCCCCGTTTTGCGCCCCCAGGTTTCCCAGAAATAACGAGAACAGGAAACCGGTTCGCAGGAGGCGGAGCGAAGTGTGGATTCTGATTATGAACTCCCGCTTATTTCGTTGCCGGTTTTTTACCCAGGTGAACTTCCGTTGACAAATGCTTGAACCAGTTAAAATACAGTGCCACGGAAAGGAGGATTAAAATGATTCCCAATCCCAGCACATTCATCCAGGTTTTGAACATGATGCTCATCATGAACAGAAAAAACACAATCTGCCAGGGAACGGCTACAAAGGTAGACAAAATATCCCGATGGTTTTCTGCGTCGATCGCCTGTTGATCTTCCGGGTTTAATTGTGCCTTGAAACGTCCCCAGGATCCAAAGGGCCGTGTTTTTACATAGAATGCATTCAACGTATCCTCATCAGTCGGTTCGGTGAACATGGTTCCCAGAATCGTACCCAGCAGAGAGGCAATGGTAGCCACGGCGAACATGGCGTATTCGGTCGTTCCCGCCGGAGCTGTCGCCCGGAACAGAACTGCGCCCACCATTCCGGCAACGGTTCCGATGGCAAAGCCCCAGCCATTCATGCGGGACCAATACCATCGCAGAAGCATGGGAATCAGTAAACCGGACCCGATGCTCATGGTAATCCAGCCCCAGATGGAATTGATATTTTTAAAGACCAGCATTAATCCAAGCCCCAACACAACAATCAGAATGGAAGCGAGGTAGCTTTGCAACATAAGCTGTCGGTTGGAGGCCTTGGGATTAATCCAAAGCTGGTATATATCCTTGACCCAGTAGGCGGCCCCCGCATTCACGGTCGAATCAAAAGTGGACATTCCGGCGGCCATGAGACCGGCCACCAGGAAGCCTTTAACGCCCACGGGCAGGGTTGCGACAACAATCGGCAACACCCGTTCCGGATCGGAAACCTGGGTCCCCAGGGAAATTCCAATGACGGCAATGGCGCCGATGAAAATCCACCGGAAGGACAACAGAAAAACCCAGAACACACTGAGCAATCCGGCATCGCGGTCATTTTTCGCGGCAAAATAGCGTTGCAGCATATAATTCCCGGTTCCCCCGGAACCTTCCAGAATGACTTTCAGGAGATAGAACATAATCGCGACGCCAAAAAGATTGTAAATCGAATATTCCGACAATGAATCAATGGACAGCCTGAAATCGGGGATAATTCGCGTCCAATCTTTCAGGGTGGTTGTATAGCGTTCAAAACCGCCGTCGAACAGGGGCAGGGAAATGGAAAATTCTTCCGGAAGATCAATACCCAGGGCTCGCACGGCCATGTATACAATTGCTGCAAAGATCAATATGCCCTGAAAAACATCGGTCCAGACTACACCATACAATCCCGATGCAACGGTATAAATCATGGCGACCGAAATCAGCAGGGTTGCGGCCCAGAATTCCGACGGTAATCCCAGATAAT
>JAADFQ010000121.1 GCA_013152835.1 FCB group bacterium | reverse complement strand
GAGGAATGGGCCACCTTATCCGGGTCTGAAATCGTGGTGATGGATAACGATTGCGGCCATTTGGCTCCGGGATGTGAGATGGAGCGTTTTGTCCGGATTGTGAACGATTTTTTAGATAAACGGTAGCTGGGGTTCCGGTGTTGAAACGCTCAGGTAACCGAGTGTCGGAGAATTATTAACCAAGTCCCGCTTGGTCCGCGCGTGGGGAAATCGTCGAAGTCGTTCCTGCGTCCTGACCGGACTTCGGAAGAGGGATCGAACGCGAAGGCGGAGTAAATCACGAACCTCTAAATCCCCTTCCCGACCAGTCACGAGGGACTTCACGAAGTGAATGGGGTGAGTTTACACACATGATTTTTTTTAACTTTTCTAAAACTGCTTCCATATCATTTAACACATCCCTGTTTCGAAATCGAATAACCTGCATACCAAGTGCATTTATTATAGCTGTACGCAAGTCATCATAGTCTTTCTGGGTTTCGTGAATTCCGCCATCAATTTCAATGACCAGTCGTTTTTCATGACAATAGAAATCCGCAATAAAAAATCGTCGATCTTCTTCGTATTCGAAGCGGATTGGATATTGACGAGTAAATTTCAAATTCATAAATCGGCGGTTCCGTACCGATTCCCAAAAAACTTTTTCCGCCTTAGTACTGTTTTTTCTGAACAATCGACATATTTCTGTTATCGAAACATCCATTTTCTATGCAAGATATTCATTGGGGTATAGGAATTTTAAAAATATCGCACATTAAAACTCACCTCTAAATCCCCTTCCCGATTCAAATCGGGAGGGACTTCACGAAGTGAATGGGGTGAGTTTAAACACAACACAAATCCTTTGAATCTAAGTGACTTGGAGGTTGAATGACCGGTTTCAGATGTATAATACTTGCCGGTTAATAATAGGAACCAAGTACCGCTCGGTCCGCGCGTGGGGAAATCGTCGAAGTCGTTCCTGTGTCCTGACCGGACGTCGGAAGATGGATCGAACGTTACTCCGTTTTGTTATTCAGCTTGAAATTGACTGGAACCGATATCCAAACACCCACCGGTTTATCCTTCTGCATTGCAGGCGTAAAACGAACCGCTTTAAGTGCTTCCATCGCAGCTTCATTCAATCCTGTATTCGGTATACCTTTTAATATAGTAGTTTTTTTAACAATTCCCTGGTCATCTATAAAAGCCTGGACAATTACAAGACCTTCAATTCCCGCCGCCTGCGCCACCTTCGGATAATGGGGAATTATAGGACTCAGCGGCGCGGGAGGAGAGTCATAAGGAATAAATTTCACCGCCCTATCCGTGGGTTTACTTTTGTCATTCAAAACGTCACTCTGACGTGTTGTTTGCGTTATCCCCTGACAATTCCAGGACAGTAAAAATATTCCCAAAACCAGGGTCGGCGTTAAAAATCGTGTAAAGCCCTTCGATGTTTTCATCGTGTCCTCCAACAGGTATTGTATGCGATTGAATAGTTCCGTTTTCTTTTTCCCCAGGGAGCTCATTGTGGGATATTCCGTTTTGATAAGAACCAGATTCTCGGCAACATCCGTCAAAAATCGGCAATAGGTAACGGAATCATTGGCCCGGGAGCCAACTGCTAATTCATCACAGACCATTTCTCGTAATTCATTCAGGCGTCGGTTTAGCACCCATACCAATGGATGGAAGAAGTACAGGGCCTGAACTACGGTTTGAACCACACCAATGAAACCATCATGCCTGCGAATATGAAACAATTCATGCGTAATGGCCATGTTGCGATAGTCTTCCGACCATTTTTCCCACATGCGGGGAACAAAGATTTTCTTTGATCTAATACCTATTGTCATGGGTACTGCGATAACATCCGTTTCAAAAACTTGAATTCTTGCACCGGAGTGATCACGAATGGTCTCTATTAAAACAGAACGCCGTAAGCGGTAGTTGATGCGCCAATACGATAGTATGGGTAACCCTATCAAAATTGAACCGATGATAATCCAGGCCATGAGAAGCATACCATAAATGGTCACATTTTGCATCGAAACAGGATCACTACTCCCCAGCCCCATGACACTGTTTATCATGGCCGATGCACCCGGACTATTCTCCACTATATTGGATAGTGAAATCCATGAAATGGGTAGAAAAGCAGGAATTAATAATTTGATAACTCCCAATAGAGCAATGGAATATCGTATTTGAGCTGAAACCTTTTTGAGATAAATAATGGCCCAAAACACGACAACAAGAAAAATCGTATTCTGAATAACCAGCGGAAAAAAGTATTTCCACCAGCTTATCCCCCACGTGTTAATAAGATCAATCATTGTCCTGCCCCAATAATTGTTGCTCCTTCTTATCCAGCAGGTTTTTTATATCATTAATTTCCTCCAGACTCAGGTTTTCTGAATCAATCAAGTAATTGGCCAGAGCCGGTACGGATCCATCAAAGATGCGACTTACGATTGTAGAAACTTCCGTTTTTACCAGTAAATGCCGCGGTACGACGGGAGTATAAAAATTGACCAACCCTATTTTTTTACGATTTAGCATTCCTTTTTCATAAAGGTGATTCATAATAGTTTGAACGGTTGTATACGCTTTTTTTCCATCTCTATATCTGTTTTCCAAAACATTACGTACGGAAGGAGAGCCACCCAATTCCCAAATGATTTCCATGATCTCCCACTCGGCGGGGGTGAGTTTTCGTTTTTGTGCCAAGTTACACTCCTATTTGTTTCATTGATCTACTATATATATAGTAAGATTACTACAACAGCTTTCAATACATCAAGTATTTTTTTGATCGCTCGCTTCGATTCGAGGGATGTGCGCTTAATGAGAGGGCTGAGCATCGGTATAATCTATCCGGGATGGCTACGATGATAGCTCATATCAACGTGTTAACGTGAACACGTTTGAGGCAAAAAGAAGAAACTATTTCATGGTCACGGCAATGATCTGATCCACATCAAATTCGGAAAACAACTTCAGGGTTACCGCTGAAATATCCCGGACCTTTTTAGTAAATCGAAACTCCAGTTTTTCTTTTTTCCCGTCTTTCTTCAATTTAAAATCTTTTAAAAAAGGCACTGTCATTCCGGAAAACACGGGAAAACCCTGGTGATCCCGATCGGCATCCCAGAGCACATTTTTACTATCCTTGATCCGGGCCAACGCCAGGCTTGAATTATCCCAGTATAAGACGCCCGATTGAGCACGGTATTCACCCTGGCCCAGATTTTTCACTTCAAAGCGTAGTTTTTCCTTATCAATCTTAAGCGAACCGTTCACCAGGACTACATTGTTGAAATAATCATTTAATACAATCGTATCGACTTTATCCATATCCACCACTTTTTTCGTGATACTTTCACCGTACACCACTGTCGCTTCCAATTGATACGGGGTAAACACGTCGTTAGCCGTAAACAGTTTTGTATCCTGGTTGTAGATCACGGGGAAGGAATCCTGCCCGTTGAATAAAGTCACTTCCACAGAGGACCCTTTGATGAGTTTCCCCTCCCGGTTGCGGATCTGGAAGGAAACCGTCCCCGACTGAATCACCGCCGGCCGGGTATCTGCTTCCGGGGGCCGGGAATCGTGGACCTTATAATATGCAATGGAAGCCAGCATCCCCAGTCCGGCCAGAACGACGATGATCAGCGTCCAAAACAAAATCATTCCGGAATCTGATTTCCTTACGGATATTCCCTGAAATTTTGTTGAATGTTTCCTCATGTCGATTGCGTATTGTTTCCTATAAGTTAGACTTGTTTCCTGAAAGAATCTACGACAAACTGTATGGTTCTCCACTTGGACCTTGGAACTTCCGGCCCCTAATTTCGGTTCATCAATCCTATGATAGAACTCCACCGATATACTTCCTCTGAGGAGTCCCGCTGGGAGCGGTTTGTAGCCGACTCCAATAACGGCACGATTTTCCACACCCGGAAATTCCTGAGTTATCATCCGGAAAGCCGGTTTCAGGATCACAGCCTGTTGTTCGAAAAGAAAGGGAAACTCCTGGCCCTGTTTCCCGCCGCCGAACGAATCAAGGATCAGCAAAAGATCCTGTGGTCCCATCCCGGTTCCTCCTACGGTTCCCTGGTGGTCCCCGAGACACTCTCATTCCAAGATGCCCTGGGCTTGGTAAACGCACTGACCCGTTACGGACAAACCCATGGTTTTTCGGCGATCCGGCTCACGTTACCGCCGACCATTTATAACCGGCGGCTAAGCAATTATATCGACTATGCCCTGCTTCATCATGGATTTATGTATATCAACCGGGAAGTCTCATCGATCCTGTTTCTGGAATCTTCGGTAGAAAAAAACCTGGCAAAATTCAAACCGTCCCATCGCCGGGCCGTACGAAAGGCCGAGAAATCGGGCGTGATTGTCCGGGAGTCGGACGATTTCGCGGCGTTTTATACCATCCTGAAAAACAACCTGCGTATTCGCCACGGCGTGGAACCCACCCACACGCTGGATGAATTGTTACGCCTGAAAGCTCTGTTCCCCGA
>JAADFQ010000120.1 GCA_013152835.1 FCB group bacterium | reverse complement strand
CTATCGGCAAAGATAACCGGCGTCAGATATGGTACGGAAAGCAATCCCAGGATCAGAACCGTAACGACCCACAGCGAAATTTTATTGATCCGGTCTGACCGGGGATGGGCGCAATAACTGCCCGGTTCGCAATCTTCCGCTTTTGGTTTGCGATAGATCCGATAAAAGGCGTAGCCCAGAAAAGCCAGTGTCAGCGCCATCAGGTATGGTCGGAAGGGCTCAAACGCCGTGAGTGTTCCCACCCAGGCACCGCCGATCCCCAGTCCCAGCAGAACCAGGGGGCCGACACAACAGACCGAAGCGGCTACTGCGGCCAGAACGGCTCCGATCAGACCCTTGTTTACTTGTTTTTTCGTTTCCGTGTTGGATTCCATTTTTTCCTCAATTGTTATTCAGTTCTGACCGTTAGATGCTCTGTACTTAGATACAGGGTTTCACACTTTTTTTCTTTTTGCCGGTAATAGGTCTGAACGGCGACAATTATGTTCCTGAGGATCGGGTTCGGAAAAATTAGTTGTCCTTCTCAAAGGCGTCCAGAATCGGACAGTCACTGGCGGGACCCGCGCCGCGGCAGGACGCCACCAGAACGGACAGCGCCTGTTTCATTTTTTTCAGTTCCCGGATTTTTTCCTCAATAAGCCGGATCTTGTCCTCGCTTTTTTGCCGCACTTGTTCACAGGTGGATTTGGAATGAACCCGCAGGTCCAGCAGGTCGCGGATTTCTTTCAGCGTAAATCCATGCCGCTTGGCCAGGGCAATAAAATGGAGCCGTTTTACGTCGGTTTCCGTGTATAACCGGTAGCCGGCGGGGGTCCGATTTGGCTTTGGAAGCAATTGATTCCGTTCATAAAAGCGAATGGTTTCGATATTCAGATTGGTTTGCCGGGCTAACATCCCAATAGTAAATTGATTCATTCTGTGCTCCTAACTTGTGTGAATATACTACCCTGTACGTTACTACAGGGCAAGGGGATATACGGGATCAGTCAGGGATTCGTAATCCATTGTTGCGGATTGGAATTATTTACAACTATTTTTAAACGTTCAATTCAGATCGGTAGAATACAGAGGTTGATTCAACCTGCACTTTGATACCAGCTCTTATGCATGTCCTATTTACCAGTCAAATCGGAGGTTCTCTGGACCGTAGAAAATTTTTTAACCCAAGACTGTCTTTTCTGTTTCAATGGTTATTAGTAACGACCAGTATTCTGCAGGAACGACATCGGCAACCGATATACCGGCCAGCGGCGGGCCTAATGGGAACCTTGGTTGCCTTCCTGATGGCCACATTCCTGGCATCCCGGATTCCCGCTCAGGACTATCGGACGTCGCAACACGATTTTCAACCGGGAACGAAACTCCAATGGTCGTATGACCTCAATTATATTGATCAGAATCTCGGGGACAGGCAGCTTCTCTTTGCTGATTATTGGCTCCCGGATGACCAGGGGTCCGATTTATCCCGCAATATTGAAATGGAGCCAGCTTCATCCCGACGTTCCCGGACTTTTTTTGGCGTGGCAGGACTAGGCGATCATGAGTTCCGGGCCACCGATTGTGTCGGCAATATGGTTACATATAGACGGAAATATCGGGGGTTTGCCCTTGGGAGGGAAACAAAAATCAGCGGGGAAAAGAAAACGAAATATCGGGGTATGTATGGAGCGGTGTTCATTGAAGATTGGACAGCCACATCTTTCGCCGATATTTGCCTGGAAAGAGATCATAACACCTTTGGTACATTCAATATAACGTTTAACACCGACCGGAAATATGTAGGTTCGGGAATCGGTGGTTTTCTGTTTATCAAGTTTGAAGATAACCGGTTAAAGTATAAGTATATTCTGCCCAATTTTTATCTTCGGATTGGTCCCCCGAAGTTCAGTCTGGAAATGGGAATTAACGACCGCACCCTGATTCGACCGGATCCAATCACTCTGCATGTGAACGCTACCTATCGTCGGTCGTCCACGACCCTGCGGTTGGGCATCATGCCGATGGGGATATTATTTGATGCAATCTTTTTGGATGGGTCCTGGCGATCCGCTTCGGGACTTACCTGGCAACCCACAATCATTATTACCAATGGGGTGGGTTTCAACCTGAAACTTAATTACACACTGTCTGAATCTGGGGAATGATAAAATGTTTCCAAGGCGTTCCCGGTTGTGAGAATACCGGATGACGATTTCCAGCGAATAGGAGCGGGGGTAGACCGTTAGTCAGTAAGTGTAACTACAGCAAGTGTGCGTTTTTGGAAACGAAGGACCATTCTTTCCCCACGACCTTCAGTACTCCGGCGGCGGGGACGGCAAACAGCATTCCCATGGGACCCAGCAGAGTACCGCCCACCAGCAGGGCAATCATCACCAGCATGGGATGAAGACCCACACTTTCGCCCACCAGCATGGGGGTCACGAAATTATTATCAATCTGCTGGACGATAATGAACATGAGAATAATGTCCACCAGATAAAAGGGGGATGGAATCACGTTAAACAGTTGGTGGGAGAAGGCCGCCTCATTGCCCAGATTATTCATGACGGCAATCATAATGGCCGGAACCATGCCCACGAAAGGACCCACAAGAGGAATCAGGTTGGCTAACCCGGCAATGATTCCGATAAAGATGACCAGGGTCAGGTTGGCTCCGAACATATTCAGGATAAACAGTCCCACAATCGACATAAGCCCCACGCTGCTGGCGGCGAGTAACTGCCCCCGCAGGTAACTGGAAACCGCCCGTTCGATATTAAAAATAAGGCGCAGACCAATTTCGAAGTATTTATTGGAAATAAACCGTACCAGGCTCCGTTTAAAATTATGGTATTCGTAAAGCAGGATGACCGTAAAGATCAGGACCATGACAAAATTGAAGATAAAGCTCCCAATAGCCCCGGCGACGGATAACAGGTTTTGGAGCACCCCGGAAAAGTTTTTCAGTACCGAACCAATCAGGCTTCCGGATTCGTCCGAATCGGAGGGTAACAGATCCTGAACGAAAGCGGGCATGGAATCCTTCGTTTTCTGAACCAGGTGAGTAAGATTATCCTGATAGGTATCGGTGCCGATTTGCTGGGTGAATTCTACGCCCTGCGTATACAATCCCGAGGCGAAACTGCCGATGAAAACGATAATCAGGGCCGAAAGCGCCAGGGTGACGGCCAGGACACTGAGACCGCGGCTCTTGATTTTCCGTTCCATGAAATCGACGCTGGGCAGGAGAATGGTGGTCAATAAAAAAGCAAAAATCAGCAGGACCACCACCGAGGCAATATAGGGCCAGATAATGTATAAAGCTCCGATCGAAATCAGACCGATAAACAGGTGATAGATTTGAAGCAGGGGATCTCTATTTTGATTCATGCGACAACGATTTTTGTGCTTCCGTCAGTAAATCATTGGTTTTCCGTAACCGGGTGCTGATCACCCGGGCCAGGTTAATCAGAATTTTATTCCCCAGTTCCGGGTTTCGTTCCAGAAGCGAAAATAGATCGGGCCGGAAAAAACCAAGCAATTCGGTGGCTTCGGCGGCCACGGCGGCAGCCGATCGGACTTCATCATCCAGAAGCGATAATTCACCAAAAAAATCTCCATTGGAAAGGGTGGCCAGAACGTTCCGTTGCTCCGGTTCCGGTTCCAGATAAATTTCAACTTTGCCGGACAAAATGATATACATTCCTTCACCGGGAGCCAGACGCTTGAAAATCATTTCCCCGGGTTGGTAGGTGCGGTTATGCACTAAATTTTCCACCGCCTTTAATTCCCGGGGTCGCAAACCGGAAAAGACCGGAACCTGCTTCAGTGTAAGAACCGTCTGGCTTTCTTCTGTCTGCCAATTTTTAAAGACATTGGACCAGAGGGCGTTTTTCAATTTTAACTCCTGTATTTTCGGCTCAACTTATCGCCGGACGACGGGGACTGTCAAGAATTTCGTCTTGTTCCGGGGACCGAATGCTTCCGGTTTTTCCAGGTGGTTTTTTGGCCGCCCCAACGATGAAAGATCCCCAAAATCATTCTTGACATTATTCCGTTGTTGCATTACACTGTTTGCCGATGTGGTGAACAATATTGGAGATTTAAAATGCGCGCGCAAATTCAGTTTAAAAGCCAACCGGGCCTGCGAATATTTTCCATGCTGGTGGCTCTGGTTTCCATTGTAATACTTGTTCAATGCAATAATAAAACAGATTTACCACGCGATGTGATTCTCAGCGGCACGTCTTTTGGCGAATGTGTCGGCTATTGCCAACGTGAACTGGAAATCACGGCCACCTCCATCGAGTATACGGCCACCGGTTGGGATGAAGAACAATATCCTCCTCGGATCAAGCATGAAGAATTGTCCTCTTCGGAATGGGACCGGTACCGCCAAGGGGTGGATCTGGCAGCCCTGCAAAGTTATCCCGATGTCATCGGATGCCCCGATTGTACCGATGGCGGCGCCGAGTGGATTGAAGTGGACCTGAACGGGGAGCATAAAAAGATTACCTTTGAGTATGGCGATTCACTGGC
>JAADFQ010000119.1:2600-7155 GCA_013152835.1 FCB group bacterium | reverse complement strand
TTCCGGCTACGACTGTATTCAATCCCTTCATAAGGCGGAGAATTTAGGACCGGGAGAAAGGAAAAATGAACCGCGATTTGCAGGTGGCGGATTATCGGGTTTCCACGTTCCGCGGCTCTGCCGTGGAACGGAAGGCATCCCTTTCGAATTTAAGCAATGACTTATGCTATGGAGGCCAGCAGAACGTCACAATGCAGAGCATTGTGACGAGGGAAAAATGAATTTTCAGTGTAAAAAATGCTGTTTTTATAAAAATTCAAACGTTACTCACCCCGTTCACTTCGTGAAGTCCCTCCCGATAGCCATCGGGAAGGGGATTTAGGGGTGAGTTTTGAATGATATTCCACTATTCCCTCGCTCTACTGCTCCGGAAGGCAACTTTTTAATAATCAATGCTATGGAGGCCGGTATGACGTCACAACGCAGAGCATTGTGAGGAGAGACAATCAGTGCAGATCCGCACCTCGGTTTTCCTCCGACCCGGACCTGCGATAATCGCAGGAAAAAATACCCGAGCCATCTACCGAAATTCAGGACAAACCACTCTCATTTGCCTTGACTGAGGAAAGGTCAGGGGTCTAAATTTCCGGCTCAATTTTGACGCCTAAAGAAATATGTATCGCGACTTCGGAACCATCTTTTTATTCCTTCTCCTGGGAATAATTCTCATAACAGTCATTCTGTTACTACAGCGCCTGATTGCGCCTTCTAATCCATCCAAAGATAAACAATCGACCTATGAATGCGGAGAAGTGGCGGAGGGATCGGCCTGGGTCCAGTTTAACATTCGTTTTTATGTTATTGCCTTGATTTTTCTCATTTTTGATGTGGAAATGGTGTTCATGTACCCCTGGGCCGTGGTATTCAAGGAATTAGGATTATTTGCATTTGTGGAAATGGCCATCTTTCTGGTGATCCTGCTGATCGGGCTGGCGTATGTCTGGCGTAAATCCGATCTGGACTGGGTGAAATTAAAGGTGAAGTACGGTCGTGGCCGGTACCGGAAACTAACCGGTGAAACCCGCGAGGCGGATTAATGGGCGTACTGGAGCATAAATTTCAGGATAATATTGTGGTGGCCAAGCTGGACCAGCTCATGAGTTGGGCCCGGTCCACATCACCCTGGTATTTCCAGTTTGGGCTGGCCTGTTGCGCCATCGAGATGATGGCCACCGCCGCCAGTCGTCACGATCTGGAACGAATCGGCATGATGCCCCGATCTTCGCCCCGTCAGGCCGACGTGATGATTGTGGCCGGAACCGTGACCATGAAGATGTCGTTGCGGGTGAAACGGCTTTATGAACAAATGGCCGATCCCAAATATGTGATTGCTATGGGCAGTTGCGCCACCAGCGGCGGACCCTACTGGCAGTACGGCTATCATGTATTAAAAGGGGTGGACCTGATCGTTCCCGTCGATGTCTATGTCCCCGGCTGTCCTCCCCGTCCCGAAGCCCTGATTGAAGGGTTAATAAAATTACAGGAAAAAATCCGCCACGACCGACCCCTGACGAAACAACAGGCATGATAAATCCACGCATTATTGAATTCATTCGATCACGGTGGCCGGAAGCGGTCCCCGAGGTGGAAACCGGGACCACCGGGGATGCTCCGGGAGAGGCCTACGTGCCCCTGCGACCAAACGACTGGAACGAAATAGCCCGGCAACTTCGGGATGATCCGGCGCTGAAACTGGATTCGCTGCAATGTATTACCGGCGTCGATCTGGGGCCGGAAGCCAATCTGGAAATCCGTTACAATCTGCATTCCATGGAACATCGTCACCACGGGGAAATACGGATTGAGGTTCCGAAGGAAACACCGGAACTTCCCTCCGTCGCCGCCGTGTGGGATATCGCCGACTGGTTTGAGCGGGAAGTGTATGATATGTACGGTATTCGCTTTTCCGGACATCCCAACCTGATGCGGATTCTGCTTCCCGATGACTGGGAGGGGTGGCCCCTGCGTAAAGATTATGAGGAACCGGAAACCTATCACGGGATTGTGGTTCCCAAGGTGAAAACAGGATGGGAATAGTCCACGGCGAAGAAATGGTCCTGAATATCGGGCCGCAGCATCCCAGCACCCATGGTGTTTTGCGTTTGCATGTGCGTACCGACGGAGAAATTATTTCTCATATTGAGCCGGTGATTGGTTATCTCCACCGGTGTTTTGAAAAGCATTGTGAAAACCTGTCCTATGAACAGGTGATCCCCTTTACCGATCGCTGCGATTATATCGCCTCCATGAATAATAATTTTGGTTATGTAGTGGCCATGGAGGAACTACTGGGTATTCAGGTGCCGGAGCGGGTGGAATATATCCGCGTCATCATGGCGGAGTTGAATCGGATTGCCAGCCACCTGGTTGCACTGGGAACCTATGGCCTGGATGTGGGTGCCTTTACACCCTTTCTGTACATGTTCCGCGACCGGGAACGAATTCTGGATTTGTTTGAACTCACCTGTGGGGCCCGGCTCCTGTACAATTACATGTGGGTCGGCGGTCTGTCTCATGATTTGCCGGTGGGATTTGTGGAAGCGACCTATCGGTTTCTGGATGATTTTGAGCCTAATTTAAATGAATACCATGAATTGCTCATGTATAATAAAATTTTTATCGAACGGACCGCCGATGTGGGTATTCTGCCACCGGATGTGGCGATTTCGTATGGGGTCACCGGCCCCAATTTGCGGGGATCGGGTGTCAGCTGGGATCTCCGTAAGGATGAACCCTATTCCATTTACGACCGGCTTGATTTTGAGATTCCGGTGGGGACCGGACAGATGGGAACGGTTGGTGACTGTTGGGACCGGTACTGGGTTCGGGCTCAGGAAATGGCCGAAAGTGTAAAAATTCTGCGACAGGCATTAAAGGATCTGCCCGCAGAAGGCGATGTGCATGAAGCGTTGCCCCGGAAGGTCCGTCCGCCCAAGGGATCGATCTATAAACGAACCGAAAGCCCCCGGGGTGACCTGGCCTATTACATCATTAGCGACGGAAAACCGGTTCCCTTTCGGCTGAAAATGCGGTCCCCGGCCTTTACCGCTTTATCGGTGCTCAGTGAAATCGCTTCCGGCTGGATGATCTCCGACGTAATCGCCATTCTGGGAAGCCTGGATATTGTGCTGGGAGAAATTGACCGATGACGGTGGATGGACTAATACGCTGGCTCAGCGGTTTATCCGGAACGGGTGAACAGGCCTGGATGCTTCTGTTGGCGGCCCTGATTACAGGAATTCCACTCTTTTTGGTTTTGGCCACCAACGCCATTGTGGCCGTCTATGTGGAGCGCAAAGTATCCGCATTTATGCAGGACCGGGTCGGACCCATGGGACAGGGTGCAGGACTTCACGCCGGGAAATGGGGCTTGCTCCAGACTGTGGCGGATGCCCTGAAGCTCCTGTTGAAGGAGGACATTATTCCGTCCGCTGCCGACAAAAAATTGTTTATTGCCGCCCCCTTTATTATTTTTCTTGCACCGTTCCTCGCTTTCTCTGCGGTGCCTTTCAATCAGACCCTGGAGATGGTGGATCTGAATATTGGTATTTTTTACATCCTGGCCATGGGCTCTTTCGGCGTGATCGGCTTGATCCTGGCCGGGTGGGCTTCGGACAACAAATGGTCGCTATACGGCGCCATGCGCTCCGCGGCGCAGATTGTCAGCTACGAAATTCCTGCCGGATTGAGCATTATTTCCGTAATCATGTTAACCGGAACGCTTAGTATGCAGGGAATCATTGAAGCGCAGACCGGAACCCGCTGGGGTTTTCTGCCCAATTGGATGGTATTCAACAATCCGTTCAGCCTGCTGGCCTTCGTGGTCTATTTCATCAGTTCGGTGGCCGAAGTCAATCGGACACCCTTTGATATTCCGGAAGCCGAATCGGAATTAGTGGCGGGATTTCACACTGAATATTCCGGAATGCGCTGGGCCCTGTTTTTCCTCAGTGAATATGCCAATATGCTAATTGTTACCGCTGTGGCGGCGATTGTATTTCTCGGTGGTTGGACTTCACCGATACCGGGATGGTTTTCTACCGCCGGTTGGGGTCTGTTCTGGTTCCTGTTTAAAGTCGGATTTTTAATTCTGGTCATGATGTGGTTCCGCTGGACCTTCCCCCGGCTCCGCGTGGACCAGCTCATGAATGTGTGTTGGAAAGTATTACTGCCCCTGGCCATGCTGAATATTTTTGGCGTGGGACTCTGGGCTCTGGTGGTGGGCTGAGATGAAACGCTGGTGGCTTAATCTCTGGGAATCGGTGAATACCCTGGCCATTGGTATGGGGATTACCTGGCGGCATCTCCGGCGCATTCGGAAGGGCAATGTGACTCTACAGTATCCCGAAGAAACCTGGCCCCGTCCGGAACGGCTGATCGGGTTTGACCATGAAACCTATAATGTGATTCGCTCCCGGCTCCATGTGGATATGGACGATTGCATCGGTTGTCTGAAATGTGAACGGGCCTGCCCGGTGAATTGCATCAAAATCGTTACGGTCAAAGCGCCCAAGGAAGTGGACCTGGGCCTGACGTCCAACGACACCCGAAAACG
>JAADFQ010000119.1:0-2504 GCA_013152835.1 FCB group bacterium | reverse complement strand
GGTGGCCCCAATTCCCGGAAACATCCCATTGATTATGAATTCGGTGAATATGACCGGAATAATCTGATTTACCGCTTTGCCGCCTTGACTGATGCTCAGGTGGAAGAACGAATTCGGATACCGGAACCGGTGGAAGGGAGTGACGCTGTATGACGGATCTGGCCTTTTGGATCATGGTGGCCCTGACGCTGGGATCGGCGCTGGTTGTCGTGTTGAATAAAAATTTAATCTATTCCGCCGTAGCGCTCCTGTTCACATTGATTGGCATTGCCGGATTGTATATCTTTTTGTGGGCGGATTTCCTGGCCGGAGTCCAGGTTGCGATTTACATCGGCGGAATACTGGTCCTGATTCTGTTCGGTATCATGCTGACCCATAAAATCATTTCCGTGGATATTTCCCATACCAGTATTCAGCGAACCGTCGGTACTTTTCTGGCTCTCCTGTTGATTGCCTTTTTGGCCTGGGTAGTGGTCCGGACACCCTGGCTCACCTCGCCGGCTATTGAACCCCAGGGAACCGTGACGGCCATCGGGCGAAGTTTGATGACCGATTATTTATTACCCTTCGAAGTTGCCAGTGTCCTGCTGCTGGGCGCTTTGATCGGCGCAGCCATGTTATCCCGGAGGGATTCCTGATGGATCAGCTGAGCGTCTATTTACTGGTCGGTGTCGTGCTCTTCGGACTGGGGGTGTTCGCCATCATGACCCGGCGGAATGCCGTTGCGGTGCTCATGGGCGTTGAATTGGTTCTGAATGCGGCGAATGTTAATTTTATCGCCTTTGCCCGGTTTAACGGACTGGCCATTTCCGGACATATCTTCGCTTTATTTGTCATTGTGTTGGCCGCAGCGGAAGCAGCGGTGGCCCTGGCCATCATTATCAATCTCTACCACAATTTCCATTCGATTAATGTTGAGGAAGCCAGTTCCCTGAAACGATGAATATTTTTATCCAATACGCGCTGGTCATTTACTTCCTGCCTCTGGCAGCCTTTCTCATCCAGATTTTCTTTGGAAAACGCTTGCCCCGGAAAGGCGACTGGGTTTCCATTGGCGCCGTTTTACTAACGCTGGTGTTGGCGTTGGCCATGTTTGCCAGTTTGCTCCTGGATATGAATGCCGGATTTCGTCAGGAAGCATCCTTTACCTGGATTGACCTGGGACAGTTTAACATTCAGATTGGTTTCCTGGTGGATACGGTTACTATAATCATGTTGCTGGTCGTCGCGTTGATTTCCAGTGCCAGTCACATTTTTTCGATTAAATATATGGAAGGGGACCCGCGCTATTCCCGCTATTTTGCCTATTTGTCCCTGTTTACTTTTTCCATGAACGGCATTGTCCTGGCTAATAATCTTTTTCTCCTTTATGCAAGTTGGGAGCTGGTGGGACTCAGTTCCTACCTTCTGATCGGTTTCTGGTTCGAAAAACCGTCCGCCTCAGCAGCCGGAGTCAAAGCATTTTTAACCAACCGGGTTGGCGACATCGGATTTTTCATCGGTATTTTACTTCTGTTTACGGCCACCGGATCATTCCTGTATCAGGATTTGTTTGCCGGGGTGGCCGCCGGAAAAATTTCGGGAATCCTGCTCACCCTGGCCGGAGTGGGTTTGTTTATGGGCGCTGTGGGAAAATCGTCCCAGGTACCGCTTCATATTTGGCTACCGGACGCTATGGAAGGACCGACGCCGGTTTCGGCACTCATGCACGCGGCAACGATGGTGGCAGCCGGTGTGTTCATGATGGTCCGGTTTTATCCTCTCCTGACCCCCGATGCATTGCTGGTGGTGGCCTATATTGGCGGATTCACCGCCCTGTTCGCTTCCCTGATTGCCATTACCCAGACCGATATTAAAAAAGTCCTGGCCTATTCGACTGTATCGCAACTGGGCTATATGATTCTTTCGGTGGGGACCGGCGCCTATGTGGCCGCCTTCTTTCATCTGGTGACCCATGCCGTGTTCAAGTCCAATTTATTTTACGGTTCCGGCAGTGTGATTCATGCCATGCATCACGGGTTGGAAAAAACACATCGGCATGATCTGGACCCTCAGGATATGCGCAATATGGGCGGCCTGAAGGGAAAAATGCCCGTGACGTACTGGTCCATGGGTCCATGCTGGCCAGTACGCTGGCGATTTCCGGGATTCCTTTCTTTTCCGGTTTCTTGTCCAAGGATGCTATTCTGGCGGGAACCCTGGCTTTTGCCAAGGATCATCCCATACATTTTTTACTTCCCGTATTTGGTTTTGGGGCCGCCATGATCACCGCTTTCTACATGTTCCGCCTGATTTTTCTTACCTTTCACAATCAACCCCGCCATGCGGATGTGTATGACCAGATTCATGAATCACCTTTTGAAATGACACTGCCCCTTACGGTTCTGGGAACCGGAAGTCTGTTCATTTTCTATACGTTGCCAAAATTCAACCCCTTGGAAGCCGACGGGTGGTTCCAGCGTCTAGTGGCGGCCCGGGATTCGGTTGCCGGCGCACCGGCCGCG
>JAADFQ010000118.1 GCA_013152835.1 FCB group bacterium | reverse complement strand
ACCGGGAAGCCGGGGCAGTTGCCGGAACCCGCCATGCGAAAAACCCCATCCTCCTGGCGCGAAAAATTCTGGAAGATTCACCGCATGTTATCTTATCCGGTGACGGCGCGGACGAATTCGCCCGGGAAAAGGGACTGGAGTTGGTCGACCAATCCTATTACGATACCCCCCGGCGCCGGAAAGCCCTGGACCGGATTCTGGAGCAATCAAAAAAAGATAAATACGGTACGGTAGGCGCTGTGGCTCTGGACAAGGAGGGTAATTTGGCTGCCGGAACCTCGACCGGCGGTATGACCAACAAGAGTTATGGGCGGATCGGCGATTCGCCGATTGTTGGCGCCGGAACCTACGCCGATAACCGAACCTGCGCGGTGAGTTGTACCGGTCATGGAGAATATTTTATCCGGGCAGCCGTGGCCTATGATGTTTCCGCACGGATGGCCTATTCAGGTGAATCCGTGGAACAGGCGGCAGAAACGATAATTCAACATACACTCAAGGATTTTGGCGGTAGCGGCGGATTGATTGCACTGGATCGAGAAGGAAACTTTGCCATGCCTTTTAATACCTCGGGAATGTACCGTGGTTTTCATCTCAGTGACGGCCGGACCGGAATAAAGATTTTCGCCGATGAATAGATCATTCTTCTCCGGAATTTTATTATTTACGCTGATAGCCGGTACACTGCAATCGGCCTCCCCGGATCCCGTATTTGCCGAACACGGAATGGTCGTATCTGCCACCGATCAGGCTTCCCTGGCCGGCATAACGATGTTGAAAAAAGGTGGAAATGCAGTCGATGCGGCCGTAGCTACCGCCTTTGCTCTGGCTGTTACCTATCCCCAGGCCGGTAATCTGGGTGGCGGCGGATTCATGGTGACGCATCTGGCCGACGGAACCGATTTCACCCTGGATTTCAGAGAAATGGCTCCCCAGGGAGCTTTTCGTGATATGTACCTGGACAGCACCGGGAATGTGGCGGAAGGACGATCTCTGTACACGCACCTGGCCGCCGGAGTCCCGGGATCCGTAGCGGGACTGTTGAAGGCTTTTCAGGATCATGGATCGGGAAACCTGTCCCTGAAAGAAGTACTGGCTCCGGCGATTAAACTGGCGCGGAAAGGTTTTAGGATCAGCTCCGGACTGGCGCGAACTCTCAATGTATTTCATGATTATTTTATTCGGAATCAAAGTGCCGCCGAAATTTTCATTCGTTCTGACGGACGCCCCTGGAAAGCCGGTGATCGGTTAATCCAAAAAGATTTGGCACGCACATTGAAGTATATTGCCAAATCCGGCCGGGAGGGATTTTATTCCGGGCCGGTGGCCGAAAAAGTAGCGGCGGAAATGAAGCGCGGCGGTGGATTGATTACGGCGGCCGACATGGCCCGCTATGAAGCAAAATACCGGGAACCGGTGCGGGGAACCTATGATTCCCTGGAAGTTCTGTCCATGGGACCGCCCAGTTCCGGCGGCGCATTGCTTATCCAGATGCTGAACATGCTGGAGGCAATTCCGCTGGACAGTCTGGGATGGAATTCTTCGCAATACATTCATTATTTGACGGAAGCGGAACGTCGCGCCTACGCGGACCGGGCGGAACACATGGGAGATCCGGATTTTTGGGACGTACCGCTGAAGATGCTTTTATCTAAAGACTATGCTGCAAAACGAATGGCTACCGTTTCCCCGGATACGGCAACACCCAGCGCTCAGGTATTTGCCGGGGATCCTCTGCCCTATGAGAGTCGGGAAACCACCCATTTCTCGGTCGTCGATCAAGCAGGCAATGCAGTGAGCGTTACCACAACATTGAATACGAGTTTCGGCTGTGGGGTGGTGGTCCGGGGCGCTGGATTTTTCCTGAACAATGAAATGGATGATTTTGCCGCCAAACCGGGTGTTCCCAACGTGTACGGGCTGGTAGGAAAGGAAGCCAATGCGGTTCAACCGGGAAAACGTCCTCTAAGTTCCATGACACCCACAATCGTTTTAAAGGCAGGCAAACCCTGGCTGGTCGTTGGAACTCCCGGCGGATCGACAATCATTACCAGCGTCATGCAGGTAATCCTGAATTGCGCCGAATTTAACATGGATGTGGAAGCCGCCGTCGCGGCACCCCGGGTTCATTCCCAGTGGCTTCCGGATGTCATTATGACGGAACCGAACGGCCTCGTAAAAGATGTCCGTGTGAACCTGCAACGCATGGGCCACCAGATTATCCCCTACCGCTGGGGGTATATCGGGCAGGTGAATGCAATCCGTGTTACATCGGATGGCCTCTACGGCGGTAGTGATGTCCGCGGGGAGAATGCGGCTGTAGGTTACTGAGATATTTGGGAAGCCGCTAAGACCGCGAAGGATTAAGGAAAATCCGGAATAAGGGTTTATTTTGTTATAGTCTTGTTATTCCGGAGAGAGTAAACCTGTATTTTGTACTTCCACCAACCCTTAGCGATCCTTAGCGCCCTTAGTTGGCCCCCTCTAATATGAAAAACCGCTATTCCCCACGAATTCCCTGAGCAGGCTGATACTGGGAACGCCTTCCGGATCAATGGGTTCAAAGAAGCTCAGGAAGCGATGCAGGTATTCCGCTTTTTCTTCCACAATATCAGTTCCTTTTACGTGTTGCAGCAATGGAGCGGCAATTCCCGAAAGAACGGATAATTCATAAATCAACGATGAATTGAACATGGTATCCGCTTCTTCCTGATAAGGAAAAATATGTTCTTCTTCCCCGGCGCGCACCGAATCCCAGCGACTAATGGTGTCCCGGGGAGAATAGCCCCGGAACTGGTAATCCCGAACCATTCGACGGAGAAGCCGGTTATCGGAAGTGGAAATCCGATGCTGAGCATCCACATTTAACGTCGTAATAGCAGAAATGTAAATTTTCTGAACCCGGTCAGACCCCAGTTTTTCAATAAATTTCGGATTTAATCCGTGAATCCCTTCCAGGAGAATAAATTCCTGATCCCCAAGGAAACAGGTATCCTTCAGATCAACGCCCTGTCCCGTGCTGAAATCAAATTTCCTTCGCGGAATGGATTTTCCCTGAAGCAGATCATCTACCTGCTCGCTTAACAGCCGGGTATTCATGGCTGTCAGGGCTTCGAAATCCTGAGTTCCATCCGGCCCCTTTGGAATTCGGTCCCGGTCCAGAAAATAATCATCCATGGAAAGTGCCAGCGTCTTGAAACCGTTAACCCGTAACTGAATGCATAACCGTTTGGCAAAGGTTGTTTTTCCTGAAGATGAAGGCCCGGCGACACAAATGATCTTTCGCCCCGGAAAAGCGTCCACCAACTGATCGGCAATCCTTGCCAGTTTCTTTTCATGAAGTCCTTCCGCCACCCAGAGCAATTCCCGGTAATCACCCGATCGCACAATTTCATTCAACTCGCGAACGGTCCTAACGCCCAAAGTTCGGCTCCAGGTTTCCTGCTCTTCCAGAATAGAAAACAATCTGGGCCGATCCACAAAAGGCGGCAGTTCCGATTGATCGTCTAAGCCGCTCCGAAGTAAAAAACCCCTGTTGTACGGTCGTAACTCAAACGGTTTTAACCGGTTTTTGTACATGGAAATTGGTTCGGTGCAAATGTCCCAGTAATTTTCAAAAATGATGATCGGGATCATATCACCCGGCCATTTTTTTACGATTTCCTGTTTGCTCAGTGACTTGGTTTCCGTGAAAAATTCCAGTGCTTCCGACTTGGGTTTTTCCGTGAAACGGATTGGCTCGATATTCCCGATCCAGGCCTCCATGGCATGCTGTAAAAGCCTGATTTCTCTTTTAGATATTTTCTGCCAGTGGGCTTCATGGCAAAAGAGCCCGTCCCCGAAAGAATGCTCAATGACCAGTTGCCGCGGTTCCAGCAATTCCTTGAAAGCTTTCGCCAGGAAAAAGCCCAGCGTTGCCAGACGGGCTGATCGATGGTAATAATCCGTTTTCATATAAGCACCTCTATTGTAATTATCGGATTATTCACCAATGACTTTAATTAACACCCGTTTTTTCCGGCGGCCGTCAAATTCGCCGTAAAAGACCTGTTCCCAAGGACCAAAATGTAACCGGCCATCGGTAACGGCAATCACGACTTCCCGTCCCATGATCTGACGTTTATGGTGGGCATCTCCATTGTCTTCCCCGGTTCGGTTATGCGCATAGCGCGAAGGACTGGGGTCAAAAGGAGCCAATTCTTCCAGCCAGCGTTTATAGTCGGCATGTAAACCCGGTTCATCGTCATTGATGAAGACCGAGGCAGTAATATGCATGGCGTTCACCAAACATAAGCCTTCCCGGATTCCACTTTCGCGGACTGCAGCTTCCACATCGGAAGTAATTTTGATAATATCCATCCGGGCCGGGACGTCCAGCCAGAGTTCTTTAGTCCAGGATTTCATTACGGATTCCCTTTATTGTTTTCATATCAGTTTGATATGATTCATATCGAAATGATGGTTGATCTGATTATTCTATTCATGCTGTTCAATTGTGTTATCTGCACATATAGCTATTGATAGACGACACTTAATCTTTTGGCACAGGGTTTGATAGT
>JAADFQ010000117.1 GCA_013152835.1 FCB group bacterium | reverse complement strand
TCCCGTAAAGATCCCAGGGCGAATCGTTGCAGAGATTCCGGGGAATTCCCATTCTGCCAGTCCCCGAAAATAAAGCCCCGGCCGTCACCGGGATTCTGTCCTTTGACGCCATTGCGGAACTGGTCGTTGAATGAGGCCCAACCCTGGTCGGAAAAGCCGGAAGGATCATACCCCCCGCCCCAGGGTTCCGCCAGAATGATCACCCGGGGATTGATTGCCCGTAATTCCCGGATAATCTGCTCGCGTGTTTGAGGATCAATGAGATTCCCCAGATCGAACCGAAAACCATCCACGTGGTAATGGGTCATCCAGAATTTCAGACTCTCCAGGATTAATTGGCGCATCACCGGACTTTCGGTGCGGGTGTCGTTGCCGCAACCGCTTTTCGATTCCCAGTTTCCGTTTTCATCGAAACGAAAATAGTCTTCGCGGCCACTGTATTTGAAGGGATGAAAATCGTAATTGGACACGTGGTTGTACACCACATCCATAATCACCGCGATATCATTTTGATGGAAGGTCTTGATCAGCGTTTTGAATTCAGACACGGCCTTTCCGCTGGCTCCGTTCCAGGCATCGGGAACGGCAGTTCCGTCGCTGGCGTAATACGACTCGGGGGCAAAGAAAAAGGTGGTCATGTAGCCCCAGTGATTCCGGGCATAGGGATTCCAGGTGTTAAAAACGGAAGCGGTTGTATCCTGAAAGGGAACTTCCACATTGGCAAAATCCATAACCGGCAAAATTTGTACGGCATTGATTCCCAGGGATTTTAAATGACTCAACCCTCCCTTGCGATCCGGTTCCGTAAGACCTAGATAGGTTCCCGGCTGGTTTACTCCGGCGCTGGGATCGGCGGTCATATCCCGAATATGCATTTCGTAGATCACTAAATCCCGGGGATCACGAACCAGCCACCGATCGCCATCCCAGTCGAACGATTCGTCAATGATCAGGGTTTTGGCCACGTAGCGATCCCTGTTTTGTGTCACCGCCGCCAGGGAATAGGGATCGGCAATGATAATCCCGGGATCAATTCCCCCGCCCTTTCCTTCCAGGCGATACCCGTACAAAGCGCCATAGCCGACCCCGGGCAGGGTGAGGGTCCAGTCGCCATTTTCGGCGGCTTCCATGGGATATTCGGTACCGGTGGCATCGGAAGGAGACTGGAAAAGGACGAGATACACGTGATCGGCGCGCGGTGCGTGAAAGCGAAAGTCGGTTGAACCCTGCCGGACGAAGGCGCCATAAGAAAGGGGAGATTCATTCATAGAACTGCATCCTGCGAATAGAAAGATCAGCGCCGGAAGGATGGCGGTGCGGTTGAATAGTAATTGAGATAATCGTTGGCTTTTCAATGATTCACTCTGTTTTGAGTCACTAAATTAAGGCCTAATGGAGTTTCAAAAATGAGAAAAAAACAAATCGGATTTTTCCTGTTCTTCCTCGTCGCCTGTTCTTCCACACCCAATGAGGACAGTCTGGCTCCCTTACCGGTGGTGCGCTGTCCCGCCGGATCGGAGATCACGTTGACAATGTCCAATTATTTTACCCGTGACGGGATTCAAATAGATGTTCCCCGGATGGATGCGCTTCAATTACGTTACAATCGGGAATCGGGTACACTGCAAATCAAAACCACGGAAGAAACACCGGCCCTGCTCCGAATTCCGCTCACCGTCGACGGACAGATTCTTGATCTGTTCGTTCAGACCCTGCCGATGGTTGCTCACCGTTTCACCTTCACACCGGACCCGGGCGTGAAAAACGTGGTGGTCATGGGAGGCTTTAATGATTGGTCACGGACGGCCTTGCCGCTCCGGGATGAGGATGGCGACGGTACCTGGGAACGAACGGTGTATTTGAAACCGGACCGGCATGAATACAAATTCGTGGTGGATGGAGAAGAACTTATCGATCCGGAGAATCCCGTTTTTATTTCCAATAATATCGGCGGCTGGAACTCAATCCTCGATTTGACCCAATACCGGAAAACTCCTCCGGGACAGTTCTGGAAAGCAGCCGTGAAGGGACATAAACTGACCTATCGGTTTCTTCCGCCTGAAGATGGAGCTCGTCCCGCCCAAATTTGGGTTTCCTTTAACAATCATCCCCTGCATCCGGATCAGGTGGACCCGCAACCGGATGGCGGCATTGTTGTCAATACCCGCGGTCTGGGTTCCGGGAAACTACGCATCATGGCCCTGGATGCCCGCGGCCGGGCAATCCCCGAAAATGTAACCCTTCTGAGCGCGGGAAAACCGCTGTCACCGGATAACGCCGGAGATGACTGGCATTTTACCGTGCTGTATAACCTGATGATCGATCGGTTTTATAACGGCAATCCGGAAAATGATCAGCCCATCGATGATGCCCGGCTTCCCGATCTGGCCAATTTCATGGGCGGGGATTTGGTGGGAATAACGGAAAAAATCAAGGCTGGATATTTTGATCGCCTGGGGATAAACACGATCTGGGTTTCCCCCGTTCAGCGGCAACCGGATTCCGCCTATGCCGAATATATTCAACCACACCGCGTATATTCGGGATACCACGGGTATTGGCCCATTCTTCCCCGCCAGATTGATCCCCGATTCGGATCGGAACAGGAGCTTCATGAACTGGTGGACACGGCCCATCAACACGGCATCCGGGTCCTGCTGGATTTCGTCACGAATCACGTCCATAAAAATCATCCTTATTTTAAGAATCACCGGAACTGGTTTGGATCGGTCACGCTTCCCGATGGACGAATCAATATCCGGAACTGGAGTGAGGAAACCCGGCTCACGACCTGGTTTGACACCTTTTTACCGTCCTTCGATTACCCGGATAATCCGGAGGCCATCCAACAGGTTGTGCAGGATGCCCTTTGGTGGCTGGAAACCTTTCGATTCGATGGTTTCCGCCAGGATGCGGTGAAACATGTGCCCCATGCATTCTGGAAAACACTGACCCGGGAAATGAAATCGCGGTTCCCGGAAAAGCAATATTACCAGATCGGCGAAACGTTTGGTTCCGATGAATTGATTTTGAGTTATGTGAATCCGGCAGAGCTGGATGCCCAGTTTAATTTTTCCATCTATTTCAATGCCCGGACCCACTTTGTGGCCGATTCCACCGATTTCGCACCCCTGCAGGATATTATTCAGACCAATCTGAGCGTGGTGGGCCCCACCCATCTCATGGGCAATATCACTTCCAGCCATGACCAGCTTCGGTTTATCGGACTGGCAGACGGACAGGTGAATTTCAGTGATGACGGGACGCGCCGGTCCTTCGAAGACCCGCCGGGACCCGTTCAGCACGGATCAAGCTATAAAAAACTGGCGGCGTTCCATGCGCTGGACATGGCCCTGCCCGGTGTGCCCGTGATTTATTACGGAGACGAAATCGGACTCATGGGCGCCGGAGACCCGGGAAATCGTCGACCCATGCGCTTCCAAGACAATTGGAGTCCGGAAGAAAAAGATCTGGCCGAAGTTGTCTCCCGGTTGAGTCAATTGCGCCGGACCCGGCCGACCCTGGCCTTGGGAGATTTGATCCCGGTTCTGGCGGACGGCCCGGTCATGGTCTTTTTAAAAACATATTTTGATGACCGTATTCTGGTTGTGTTTCACCAATCGCCGAGGGAAGAAACCGTGGAACTGGAATTACCGGTGGCGGGAAACCGTTTGGTTAATTTATTGACCGGAAAGGAAACCGGCCTGTCGGGCAATCGGTTACGTCTGAAGCTTAAGCCTTATTCCTTCCAATATCTGGAGTACCGATAGATTTGACGTAAGGAGTCAATCGTAATTATTTAATTGGAATGACGGGGAAATCCGCTCTCCTTCATTCTGCTACCTGTGAGAATCAACCCACACTACCCTGTGGTCTCGATCACATGTTCCAATTGAGAATCGGTCTAAATTATGTCGTTCGCAACACCGGTTTTTTGACAATTCTCAACCCGGATATCTCTTAGTCAAGTGAATTTCAGCCATTGTTGAGAACCTGAAAATCCACACCCTCCAGGACGTTCAGGTACACTATCCGGATGTAGCGAACACGAGGCTTACGCCCCGGGATTTCGATCATCACCCTCCTTGGATCTTTCTCACCAGCCATGATCATTCCCGGGGTTCTCGTTTATATGAGAGTAGAGAGATCCGATCACGCACCCTTCGACGGTGCTCAGGGTGACATTATCTGATGGTGCGGGAGCCCCTTCAGGGGCTGAATATCTATAGCAACATTACTCACCCCTAAATCCCCTCTCTTTCAAGAGAGGGGACTTCACGAAGTGAATGGGGTGAGTCTGGTTCAACCGATCTCTTTCGTTCCACGGCAGAGCCATGGAACGAGGGGAAAATCGATCCGGGAAGAATTATTGATTGCCGATTGATGAATATTGATTTACGATTTACTGACCGTCACTAAATTTTGAATCCCGGTGAAATCTGTAGTTGCTTTTTCCAAAGTCCAGGGTCAAAAAAGTGATCAGTTATAGATAACGAAAAAACGCTTCCAATCAAAAATCATAAATCCTTGTTCGATATTCAACAATCCAAAGACTTTTGTGACCGGTGATTTTTTCGTTCCACGGC
>JAADFQ010000116.1 GCA_013152835.1 FCB group bacterium | reverse complement strand
TCTTTGGGATGGGCCTTTCCCAGGCTGATTTTGGACAGGACGCGCTCCAGGTCCACGAATTGCTGTAACCGGTCCCGAAGCTGGTTCAGGAGTTCCGGCTTCGCTTTCAGAGCGGCCACAATTTCATGACGACGCCGTATCCGATCCACATCGCAGAGCGGCCGCGCCAGCCAGCGACGGAGCAGACGCCCCCCTCCCGGCGTGGCAGTTTCGTCGAGAACATCCAGCAGCGTGCCGTGCGTTCCCTGGGACGCCAGAGACTGAAACACCTCCAGGTTGCGCACCGTAAAACCGTCCAGGGACATATATCCGCGTTGACGAACCGGCTGTAAACGGGACACATGATCCATGGTCGAATTCAAATTGGTCACATTATGATAGAACAACACCCCCGCCGCCGTGACGGCCAGCTCCATTTCAGCCACGCCAAACCCTTTCAGAGTGGCCACCGTAAAATGGGTGGTCAAACGTTCGGCGCATTCTTTGGGGTCAAATATCCAGCCCTCGATTTTCGTGACAAAGGGACGCAATTCCCGATACCAGGGTTCGGTGGAATAGGTCACGGATTCATCCACCAGCACTTCCCGGGGCGAAAATTTCCGGAGCGCTTCGGTGAGCTCGTTCTCCGCGCATTCACCCAGGAATACATCGCCCGTTGCAGGATCATAGCAGGCATAACCCGCCCGACGTTTGGACCGGTAAAGGCAGGCGATAAACTGGTTCGATTTTCCGGTTCGGTCCAGCGTAAGCGTTCCCGGTGTCACCACTTCCACCACTTCTCGTTTCACGATTCCCTGGGCCAGTTTCGGGTCCTCCACCTGTTCACAGATCGCCACCCGGTGTCCCGCGTTCACCAGTTTTGGCAAATAATTGTCCAGGGCGTGGTGAGGGAATCCGGCCAGGGGCGTGTCCGCGGCAGCGCCGTTGGAGCGTTTCGTGAGAACGATCCCCAGGATTCGGGCGGTGATTTTGGCATCCTCGTTAAAGGTTTCGAAAAAGTCGCCCATTCTGAACAGTAAAATCGTATCCGGATATTTCCGTTTAATGTCCCCGTACTGGCGCATCAGGGGCGTCTGGACCGGTTTTTTAGCCTTCATTCGTTCAGACTTTCTCCCGCGGTGCGTTCGTTCCCTTCCCGGCGGGTCCAATCACGACGGTCAAAATATTCCAGCAGGGGAATTCCGGTTTTCCGCGTAACGCCGAACAAATCCTTCAGCTGAGCCACCGATAAGGTGTTCGAATCCTGAAAGTGCTTCACAAGCAATTGCTTCATCGATTCGATCGTTTCCGTCAGGAGCCAGATTCCCGGTTTGATTTCCAGGGCTTGTCCCCGGCCTTTCAGCACATGCAATAATTCCAGTACCAGCGTTTCCTCCTGCCGGAGAGCGGCGGTCAATTCCGCCAGATCGAGGGGTCGCAGTTCCGCCGCGCGAAACACCCGGATCAGATGCTCGATTCGGGACTGATCATCGAAACTTAACGTTACCACGTGATCAGTGAGAGCAACCCCCTGATCGTCCAGCCGAATTGATTGTGACTGATTCAGGGCTTCCAGCACATACCGAAACCAGCGGTCATTGGATTGAAATTCCGACTTCAGATTTTCCTTATTCATGCGGCTGCGGTAGGGATACCGTTGATGAAACGCCGCCAGAATGGTTTTCAGGCGATCCTGGTCCCGGTCCATGCATTCACGGGAAAAGAGAAAGTTCTCTTCCGTGTATTCGCAATCGGTGTTGGGCAAATAGGATAACAGCGTGTCCGGGTCAACGGAAAATAATCGACTCCAATCCTTGAGCGTCCACAAATCATCGCCCCGCTCCCGCACCAGCCACTCCAGTCGGCGCTCCGGCTCCCGGGGGATTTCCTGGGCGGCAGATTTCACCTGACGCCACTTACCCCGGGGCGTGGGATGAAGGATCAGGCCGCCGCCAATCGTGGTCATGGGCGAATAGGTTCGCAGGAGAAAGCGGTCATTCAGCGTCGTATAGATATCCCGTTCCGGTTCCAGCACCCCGCGCCAGGTCTCGGGATGTTCCGAATCCGGACCGACAAGCGTAATCCGGGCCAGAATTTCATCCGTGCCCAGGTGAATCCGGACCCGCTGTTTCGGTTTGGGTAGTTTTGTCTCCGGCAAAGGGGTATAATCCACTAGCAAACGATGAGCGCGGGTGAGCCAGCCGGGGGTCGTCGCCTGCGCCCCCCGAAACACATCCTGCCGGGTTAATCCGCTGATGTTCAGGGCGGCCCGATCCCCGGCCCGGACCGAATCAACGTCCTGTTGATGACTCTGAATTTTCCGCACCTTCCCTTTCACGGCAGCGGGAACAATTTCCACTTCATCACCAATATGGCAATGACCGGAAATGACCGTTCCGGTGATGATGGTGCCGAACCCCGCCTTGAGAAAGGCCCGATCGATGGGCAGACGAAAAAAGGGCCCGGGATCGGGAAGGATGATTTCATCGGCCAGCGTCAGGAGTGCCTGGCGCAAACGATCGATTCCTTCGCCGGTGGTCGTGGATGTGCGGATGATTTCGGGAACGGTGAGATGGGTCGTTTTAATCAGGTCCCGCACATCTTCTTCCACCAAATCCAGCCAGTCCGGGTCGTCGATCAGGTCACATTTTGTCAGGGCGACCAGACAGGCGTGGAGTCCCATCAAATTCAGGATATGCACATGCTCCCGGGTCTGGGGCATGACACCGTCATCGGTGGCAACGACTAAAAGTCCGATATGAATGGTGGCCACACCGGCCACCATGTTGCGAATAAATTTTTCATGACCGGGAACGTCAATGATCGTGAGTCGCTCATTCAGAAAGGCAAAACCCAGGTCAATCGTCATACCGCGGCGCTGTTCTTCCTCAAGACGATCCGTATTCACGCCGGTCAGGGCTTCCACCAGGGCGGTTTTCCCGTGATCGATATGACCGGCCGTTCCGATGACAATCTGGTTCATGCGTCCAGTGCGTTTAGAGCCTGGATTAACCGGGCATCCTGTTCGGGGAGAACGGCCTTCAGATCCAGAAAAAAGGTCCCCCGATGAATGAAACCCACCACCGGAGGCGATCCGCTCCGGAGGCGACCGGCCAGGTCTTCCAGGGCCGTGTTTTCCTGCTGAAATGCCAGGGCCGCGCTGGGTAACTGGTGCGTGGGTAATGATCCGCTCCCCGCTTCCACCGTGGTTTTCCGAACGGTGATTGACCAGCGGGCGATAATCTCCGGTCGAATTTGCTCCAGGATTTTTTCCGCCCGCCGTTGGAGCACCTCGCTTTCGGAAGACAACAGGCGGTGAGTCAGATTATCCTCGGTATGCACCAGCGCATCCCACAAAAGAGCCAGGGTCCATTTATCACAGCGCACGGCCCGGTAGATGGGATCGCGGGTTATTTTCCGAATCCAGCGCCGCTTGCCCACGATGAGCCCGGCCTGGGGTCCCCCCAGCAATTTATCGCCGGAAAATGTCACCACATCCGCACCCTGTTTGATCACCGATGAAACGGTGGGCTCGGAAGGCAGCCCCAGCGTGGTCAAATCCTGCAGGGCGCCGCTTCCCAGGTCGGCGATTAGCGGGAGTCGCTTGCGTCGGCCCAACTCCGCCAGGTCGTTCAATGCCACCGCATGGGTGAACCCCTGCACACGATAGTTGGAGGTGTGGACCCACAGGAGACCGCCCGTGTTTTTTCCAACCGCGTCTTCATAATCCTTGAGATGCGTCCGGTTGGTGGTTCCCACTTCGCGAATGATCGCGCCCGATTTTTCCACAATATCCGGGATACGGAAAGAGCCACCGATTTCCACTTCCTGTCCGCGGGAAACGATCACTTCCCGACCTTCCGCCAGGGCATTCAATGTCAGCAGCACGGCGGCTGCATTATTGTTCACCACTACTGCCGCTTCCGCTCCCGTCAGGGTATTCAACAGGAATGCAACATGATCCAGGCGGTTTCCGCGACTCCCGGAGTTTAGATCAAACTCCAGATTGGTATAACCGCTCATTCGCGCCGAAACCCGGGCCAACTGTTGGTCATGAAGCGGAGCTCGTCCGAATCCGGTATGCAATACAATTCCCGTGGCGTTGATTAATGGTTGAGGACGGCCTTCCAGTTGAATGCGTACCCGGTGTTGAATTCCGGCGGTCAGATCTTCCCGGCTCCGTGTTTCCCCGCCTTCCAGGAGTGTTTTCCGCCAGGCGGCCACTTCCCGGCGCACCAAAGCCGTAAGTATGGCTTGATTCACTGTGCGCAAGTCCGCCAGCGCTTCAAGAACCACCGCGACGGAGGGAAGATTTCGTAATACTGCTGTATTTTCCCGTGACCTGGACATCGGTGAAAATTACTGGAAGATCAAAGGAATGCCAAGGACCAACACGGGAAACTCAGGCGGCTTTTTCGAGACGACCGGCCAGGAATAATCCGGGAAGCAGGATAACGGCCATGGCAGGAAATACCCAGGAAACGCCGAAGGATTCAGCGATCACACCGCTGAGGCCCGCCGCCAGGGCGCCCACACCGAAATTGAGGAAAAAACTAACCCCATAACCCAATCCGCGATCCGTGTCCTGCGTCAGGTCGGCGATCAGGGAATTCCCCACCGGTTGAAAATTGAAGTGAACCACGCCCAGGATAAGTCCCACGGAAAGCAGGATAATGCCGCTGGTAAAGCCCAGCGCCAGGAGCAGGGGAATATTCAGGGCTACAATCCAAAAGACCAGTTTCCGCCGCGGAAAATGATTCCCCAGGTAGCCGCCCAGGATTTGTCCCAGAATACCGGCTGTCAGTACGAGGGTCATCAGGGTTCCGCCACGCAGCGTATCGGAAAATCCGGTCAGCCAGCCGGAAGATTGCTGGGCGAAATGAGCCGGCAGGAAGGTGGTAAATCCAGCGTAAGCCAGACCCATTAATACGGCCACGGAATAATACAGAAATAACGCCCGGCGGTTGGTATTCTTCGGCGACGATTCGCGCTGAATATGATGATTCCGTACATCCCGGTCCACGACGATCAGGGTCAGGACGGCCAGACCGGCATTGAACCCGGCCATCACCAGATAGGCTCCGCGCCAGCCGAAGCTGTCGGTGATAAATGAAGCAATCAGGGGACCCGTGGCCAGCCCCAGCGATCCGGCGATACCATGGGCCGCCATCCCCCCCGGCAGATTGCGAACACTTTTGGAAATCAGGGTCAGTCCGGCCGGATGATAAATGCTGGCTGACAGCCCCAGAATCATGAGCCCCGCCGTGAAACCGACCATTGTAGAACTAAGCGCAATCCCGATTGAGGCCAGGATACTCCCGCCATAATACATCAGCAGCAGATTCCGGCTTCCCAGCCGGGTTTCCAGCCACCCGGTGGGAATGGCTCCCAGACCGAACATGAACGATCCCAACATGGCCACCAGACCCAGGGTATCCAGGCCGGTCCCGAACTCATTTTTCAGAACCAGCATGATGTTCGGCAAAATGATCATAAAGGCATGTACGGAAAAGTGGGAACTTCCCGTAATCCACAAAACCAGTTTTTCGTTAGGTTTCATTTCGATACAAATAAAAAACCCTCTTCGATCCTGACAGATGAAGAGGGTTGGTGATTATGGAGTCGTTTAGCGTTTTTCCGCAATTCGGGCGGCTTTGCCACGCAGTGATTTCAGATAATTCAGTTTTGCCCGGCGGACCTTCCCGCGTCGCAACACTTCTATTTTGGCAAGCATGGGAGAATGGAGGGGGAAAATCCGCTCCACGCCGATGCCACTGGAAATTTTCCGCACGGTAAATGTTTCCTCGATCCCGCCGCCTTTCCGTCCGATAACAACGCCCTGGAAGCGCTGAATTCTTTCCTTGCCACCTTCAACGACGCGCACGTCGATCGCCAGGGTATCCCCCGGCGCGAAGTCCGGGATATCCGTCTTTAAGTATTCTTTCGTCGCTTCTTGTAACTTATTCATGCTGGTCTCCAATCAATGAGCTTTTCCGAACTGGGTCTCCACAGGATTACTCATTGCTGTTCTTTTGTTGTTGATATTTCTTCCAAAGATCAGGACGCCGTTCACGGGTTCGCTGTTCCCGTTGTTTCCGGTGCCACTCCTCAATTTTTTGATGATGTCCGGACAATAACACTTCCGGAACCTCCTGCCCTTTCACCGTCCGTGGACGGGTATACCAGGGCGCGTCCAACAGCTCTGTCACATGGGAATCGGTTAATGCCGAGTCCAGGTCATTTAACACGCCCGGAATCAAACGAACCATGCTGTCGATCATAATCATGGTAGGAAGTTCCCCACCGGAGACGACAAAATCACCCAGTGAATATTCCACCGGTCTCAGCGCATCCAAAACGCGTTCGTCGATGCCCTTGTAATGTCCGCACAGAAAAATAAAGTTTTCCCCGGTCATTTCCCGGCGCGTCGTCGCATAAGTCCAAACCTGCCCCTGGGGGGAAGGAAACACGTAGCGGATTTGACCCTTTCCATCCAACCATTTCAACGCCGCATCCACTGCGGCGAACAAGGGCTCGGCCATCAGGACCATACCGGGGCCACCGCCGAACGGTTCATCATCGATTTGACGATAATTTCCTTCGCCAAAATCTCTCAGATTGATGGTGTGAAATTCCGCCAGACCTTTTTCCACTGCCTGACGCAATATGCTATTGGTTACAATACTGTCAATGATCTGGGGTACCGGAGTGATAACGACAAAGCGCTTCACTCCATCAATCCATCCATGGGATGAATGACAATAATTCCCTCTTCCGGTTCGACGGTTTTGACGATTTCCGGAATCACCGGGATCAGGATATCTTTCGCGCCCTGCTTAATGACGTAAACGTCATTGGCCGGCAACCAAAGAATTTCCGATAATTCGCCGATATAATCCCCGATATCGGTGATGACCGTCGATCCGATTAATTCTTCTGATACCAGGACGATATTATCGCGTTCGGTGACCCGGGCAAACAAGGTCTGGCCGATAAGTGATTCCGCTTCGGCACGGGATTCAATTCCGTCGAATAAAAACCGGATTCGTTTTCCCAGGCCCACTTTTTCAACGATGCGGGTTTCACGGCTGTATTCCTCGGAAACACCCAGAAACAACGGTTTTTCCTGGATATATTCCTCAAAATACCGGGATAGAGGACGGAGACGGACTTCGCCTTTCAAACCGGCCGCTTTTGTAATTCGTGCGATGGGATAGAGTCGTGAATCTGACATAGGTTCCTTACTGATCGATAACATCCAATCGGGCTCGTTTACCACCCTCTTTGGCATTAATCGCGAAAACCAGAGAACGAATAGCGCTGATATTCTTACCTCGCTTTCCAATGACTTTACCATAATCGCCATCACCGACAGTCAATTCATAAATGATTCGTCGTTCGGTCTCCACGGCATTGATTTTCACTTCTTCCGGTTTGTCAACCAGTTGCTTTACGACGGTTAAGATGAACTCCTCCATAATCCTGTTCTCCTCCATTCACGGCTGTTAGTCGTCTTATTTTTCCTCAGCCTGATCGCCACCCTCCTCCGTTTGTTTTTCATCAGTCGATTCTTCAGTCTCTGGCGTATCGTCGTTACTCGGTTTTGATTCAGATTCTGAGGATTCTGAAGTGTTGTCACCGTCAGTTGCGGACACTTCCGTTTCCTCCGGTTTATCAGTGGATGGTTCCGTCGGAGCCTCTTCCTGGTCCGGCAAATTTTCTTCGGGTGGTGTAGATTCGGTTTTTTCTTCCTCAACCGCAGTTTCCGGTTCCTCGGCTTCAGCCGGTGCGGTATCAACAACTTCGGCCGGTTTTTCCACCTTGGCGGGTTTCTTCCGATTTTCCTTGTTCAGCTCCCATTTTTCCATTTCTTTCCGAATGGAATCTTCATCCAAACCCTGTTTTATTAAGTGCCATTTCAAGGCCAATCCGGCGCGTTTCATTAATCCGTTCACCGCATCGGTAGGCTGGGCACCAACCGTCAGCCAGTGAAACACCCGATCTTCTTTTAACACGAAATTTGAATCTTTATCCCGGGCAATCGGATTATACCAGCCCAATTCCTCGATGGCTGCCCCGTCCCGACGTTTCCGTGAATCCATAACTACTACCCGGTAGAAAGGACGATTTCTACGTCCAATTCGTTTCAATCTGATTTTAATCGCCAATCGTCTTACTCCTTAGTTCAATTTCCTAAAAATTGTCCCATCCCGGGCATGTTTCCGGGCAGACCGGGGAGTTTCATTTTCCCCATTGATTTCATCATTTTCTGCATCATAGCAAAATTTTTCAATAATTGATTTACTTCCTGCACCGATCGCCCCGCCCCCCGGGCAATCCGTTTCCGACGGCTCCCGTTTATCATTTGAGGTTGTTTCCGCTCCGCAGGCGTCATACTGTTAATCAGGGCTTCCGTCCAAAGGAGTTGACGGTCATCCATCTGAATCCCCTTGAGAGCTTTCCGGGGAACTCCGGGAAGCATTCCCAGGAGCTGGCTCATGGAACCCATTTTCTGCAAGCGACGAAGCTGATCCCGAAAGTCGTCTAAATCAAAGGTATTCTTTTCAATTTTTTTTCTCAGTTTATCGGCCGCTTCAACATCCAGCGTTTCTTTCGCTTTCTCAACCAGGGCGACCACATCTCCCTTGCCCAGGATTCGATCGGCAATCCGGTGCGGATCGAAAACTTCCAGGCCGTCCAGCTTTTCGGAGACGCCCAGATATTTAATCGGTTTCCCGGTAACCTCCCGTACCGAAACGGCCGCGCCGCCCCGGGCATCGCCATCCATCTTGGTGAGGATAATACCGGTCAATTCCAAAGCTTCATTAAACGCTTGTGCCGAATTCACTGCGTCCTGTCCCGTCATGCCATCCACCACAAAAAGAATTTCCTGGGGGTTGGATACGCTGGAAATCTCCCGAATTTCAGCCATCATTTTCTCGTCCACGTGAGATCGTCCCGCGGAATCAATAATCATTACATCCCGACCTTCCCGGCGGGCTTGTTCCAGGGACACTTTCACTACCTGAACCGGGGTCGATGCCAAATCGGAAATCACGTCCACTCCGACCTTCCGACCCAATATCTCCAATTGTTTCACCGCAGCGGGGCGAACCATATCCGCGGCCACCAGAATAACGTTTTTCTTTTCCTGCGTTAACCGATAGGCTAATTTAGCCGCCGTTGTCGTTTTTCCCGATCCCTGAAGACCAGCCAGCAAAATAACCGCCGGTTTTTTTGAGCCCAGATCCAATTCTCCGGATTCCGGACCCAAAACCGCAACCAACTCTTCGTGAATAATCTTGATGAATTGTTCACCGGGCCGGATCGATTTGATAACTTTGGTCCCTTCGGCGCGTTCGCTGACGCGTTTGACAAAATCCCGGGCGACACGGAAATTCACGTCGGCATCCAGCAGAACCCGTCGGATTTCCCGCGCAGTTTGCCGGATGTTCGAATCGGTGATTTTCCCTAACCCACGAAGATTTCGGAAAATAGTATCGAACCGGTCTGTGATTTGTTCAAACACGTTATTTGTGCAATTTCAATTCAAGTATAGCAGATAAAATTAGAGGAAAATCCGCTCCAATCCAAAATAAATGGTTTCCCTTACGGAATTCATCCGGATTCCTTGTCTCGCCTTTATTCCCCACATCACAATGCTCTATTTCTCTCGTCCCTCGTCACAACGCTCTGTGTTGTGACGTTCTGTCGACTTCCATTTGAAAACTTTGCGGTCCCGAAGGCCTTGCGTAGGGAGAAACTTCCGCAAAGTTAACCTATTGTGTTTCCTTGTCAAAACGCTTTGCGTTGTGACATCCTTTCCTTCCAGTTTCCATTCGTCATTAAATCAACGGTACAAACCAAACTACGCACTGCCCTCACTTGGTAAAAACGTCTGTTCGCAAAACATGAGAGTGGACACAAAGGCGAATTGACTACCAATCACCGTTTCCCTTCCCATACCACTCGTCCTAAATTGCGGCAATAAAATCAGCAGGAAATTATGACCAAATGGATTGATCTTCGCAGTGATACGGTTACCCGCCCAACCCCGGATATGCTGGACGCCATGTTTCATGCCGAAGTGGGCGATGATGTATTCCGGGATGACCCGACTGTAATAGAATTAGAAACCAAGGCTGCCCGACTGTTCGACAAGGAAGCGGTATTATTCTGTTCATCCGGTACCATGACCAACCAGATCGCGATCAAGGTTCATACCCAACCCGGGGATGAAGTTGTCTGCGATCGCCTGGCGCATATTTACAATTATGAAGGTGGTGGGATTGCCTACAATTCCGGTTGTTCAGTGCGCCTATTGGATGGTGATCGCGGACGTTTTACCGTGAGCCAGGTTCGTGCGGCGGTGAATCCCGATGATGAACATTTTCCCCATACGGCCCTCGTTTCCGCTGAAAATACGTGCAATAAAGGGGGCGGCAGTATTTGGGATAACTCCCGAGTTGGCTGCCATTAGTGCTTTTTGCCGGACGAATTCCTTACGCTTTCATCTGGACGGAGCGCGACTGTTCAACGCTCTGGTGGAAACCGGCGATTCACCGGAATCTGTCGGCGCCTGGTTCGATTCCATCTCCATTTGCCTTTCCAAAGGATTAGGAGCACCCGTGGGGTCTTTGCTGATCGGGAACAGTGACTTCATAAAACAGGCCCGACGTATCCGGAAAGTCATGGGCGGTGGAATGCGCCAGGCGGGATATCTGGCAGCGGCGGGGATATTTGCCCTTGACCACCATGTTGACCGGTTGAAGGATGATCATCGCCGGGCCAGGGAACTGGCCGAAGCGCTGTCCTCATGCGCCTTTATCGAATCCGTATTGCCCGTATCAACAAATATTGTTATCGCCAAGATGGCGCCGGATAAAACCACCGCCTGGCTGACCGAAGCTCTTCAAAAGGAAGGAATCCTCACGGTGGGAATGAACGCTGCCACCATGCGTTTCGTCACTCATCTGGATTTCACCGATGCCATGCTGGAAAAAACCATCACCGTTCTGAAACAGTTGGCGTGAATGCGTGGAGATGGTGTTTTAAAACGATTGAAGTCCGGTTCTGGGTGTTCATTAATCCAGTGAGCCTATACGTATAAAACCATTCACCAGACCTTCAAGGTCACTTTTGTACAATGACATTATCTTTGCAGATTGTTTAACCTCGATTCGGGGTAAGTCTTGAATATTGTTCTGTTGTTTTTATAAAGTTTTATTTGGAACAGAGATGATTTGCTCACCATGTCTGCGCTTTAATCCATTCCATTGCTCACAGAAGTTTGTAAATTTCCGGCCTTATGGAACAGCTTTCCTTCGATATTAACCATCAATCCGATTCGCGAATCATTGCCACCAGCGGTGATTTTCAGATTGAACTCCTGCAACATGTAGGTGAGCAGGATTACCCGGCCCTGATCGACATTTCCCGGCATTTGGCCCAGGAATATGGTGAAAAAGCCGTCCTGACGAAGTCCACGATCCATAAATATTTTAATAAGCGCGGCTCCTTACCCTTTATCGCCCGTTACAAGGGTGAAATTATCGGATATGTTATCGGCGTTCCCCTGGAAGAATTGAGTCAGGAAAGCTGGGCGCGACGGGATGAAAATTTCGGCAAGCAAAATACACTCTATACCCTAGCCTTTGTAATCAAGGCCCAGTATAAGGCCAACGGATATGCCAAAATGTTGAAACGGGTCTATTTAAACTGGGCCCGAAAACGGGGCAAGATTCGTTATGTGACCGGTCATGTTAAACTGGGAGTTTCTTCCCGGTTCACCGGCGAAATATCCATCACCAATCGGGTAGAAAACTGGCAGGGCACGGGAAAAACATTCGAGTATTACCGGCGGGACTTACTTCCGGATACGTCCCTTCAATATAAACACGACCCCCCCTTACCACTCCAATTTTAACTTCATAAAAAAGGCAGATTTTTCATGAAAAATCAGATCAACGGATTCACCACTACGCTCGTCCTGCTCTCCATCGCGATGACCTTGGTGGCCATCCTGAATATTTAATATCCGGACGACTCTTTTCCTCTCATTCCTGGCGCTTTTCCTGGGGCATCAATGGCTCCAGGCAGTTGGCGTGCGTCTTCCGGTCCTGTCCGGGAAACTGGATGATCTCCTGGCCTTACCGCTGATTTTAAGCGCCATCCAGTGGATTCAGGAACGGGTCCGGCCGGGATGGTCCATGCCCGGATTACAGGTGATAATCAGCGCTACAATTCTGTTCATCGTTTTTGAATGGATACTTCCCCAATGGTCAAGCCGATTCGTCGGTGATTGGACCGACGGGATTGCTTACGGAATCGGGGCGTGGATTTTTTACCGCTTTATGCGCGGTTACGAATAGCTTTTTCCCTCGTCAGTGCACTGACGGCAACCAGGGCGATCACCGACAGAATAATGGCCGGTAAAACTTCATCCAGTCGGGTAATCCATCCGGTGGAAGGGAGAAAAGTTTGAAAGAAACCGGTTTCTTTCCATAACAAGGTCGTGACTGTTCCCGTAATAATCGAAGCAATCGATCCCGCGGTTGTGGCTCCTTTCCAGAAAATCGCCGCCACCAGCGTGGGCGTAATCGCCGCCCCGTATATCGTATAGGCATACAAGGCTCGTTCCAGGAATCCGGTGGATTCCGCAAAACCACGGGACACCCAATAGGCAATCAGTCCCAATCCCAGAACCAGCAGGCGACTGTACAAAACAATCCGTTTTTCGGAAGCCTGTGAATTGATATATTTCATATACACATCCCGGATAAGCGTTGTTGAGCGTTGTTGCCGGGACCAGAAGATAGGAATCCGCCGTTGAGATGATGATGCCCACAATGGTGGTCAGCATAATTGCTCCAAGAAACGGAGGCAAAATTCGATGGGACGCAAAAATCAATACGTGACGACCGTTAGCGGCATCGGGAATCATGCTGGAACTCACCCATGCCGAGGCAATCACCAACAGTTCGATCAAGGCGACGGCAAACACGAGAATCCTGGTCGCGGACCGGGCGCCCTGGGCGTTTTTACTGGCGAAAAAACGTTGATACATATTGGCATCGCCCAGGACCAGTAAGAATGGAGGCAAAGTAAAATTCAGGATGTCCACCGCTGAATAGGTTCCCCAAAAACGCATGTGGTTTTCCAGACCCCGGGCGGCAAACGCCGCTTCCATGCCATCCCAACCTCCCGCCTTCACCCAGAGAACGGGAAAAGCGATCACCAGTGAAATCGTCATGATAATCCCGTTTCCCACATCCGTGTAGGCAACGCTCAGGAGTCCGGCCAGCAGCGTGTATAACACAATAATGGCGGCGGCGATAATCGTGGATGTTGAAGGGGACAGCCAGGGATTTCCGGAATCATCCACCAGAATTGTCTGCAACACGGCTCCACCGGCATTGTACTGATAGCTGACGATGACCATATAAGCCATAACCAGAGCAATGACGGAAAGTAAACGGGCTCCGGAACCGAAACGATCACCGATAATTTCCGGTACGGTAAATTTTTCGGATAACCGGGCTTTTCCCGCAATTTGAGTCAGTAACAGAATCCCGAGAACGCCCCCCAGGGGCAGGATAAATGCGGCCACACCGGTCTCATAGGCCTTCCCGGCATTTCCCAGAATCGATCCGGTGCCGATCCAGGTGGCCAACATGGTGCCCATCAAAACCCAGGGTCCCAGAGAACGACCGGCAATGGAGAAATCGGATTGTGTCTTGACTTTACTCGCTTTATACGACCCCAGGCCGATGAGCGCCAGGAGATAAACCGCTATAACAATTATATAAATCAAAGGAAGACTCTTAATTCAGGAGATACTCGCGAAGATATCGAATGGGAATAGAACCCTGATTCAGTAAGGCTTCATGAAAAGCGCCCAGATTAAAATTAGGTCCCTGGTCGGCTTCCACATCGCTACGCAGAGCCATCATTAAATCATAACCAACAAAATACGTGGAAAGCTGGCAGGAAGTGAGTTGTGCCCGTCGCCATTTCGCTTCCGCTTCGGATGTTTCCTGAAAGGTTTCGTTAATCATCAGATCCAGGGCTTCCTCCCTGGTCATGTCTTCCGTATGAATTTTTTGATCCATAATCGCATTGGCGATTCCGCGTAGTTTCCATTTTAATTCCACCAGCTTATACCGGGGATCACCGTTTCCCAATCCTTCATCAATCATCATGGATTCGGCATAGTGCGCCCAGCCTTCCACCATGACGCCGCTGGAAAACACCGCCCGGGCTAACGACGGGTTTCGATTGGCATAAATTAACTGGACATAATGACCGGGAAGGGCTTCGTGGATTGCCAGGATCTTAACGGAAATGGTATTGTATTCCCGGAGAAAAGATTCGGCCTGTTCGTCAGTCCAGTCCGTGGGAATGGGCGATACATTAAAATAGGTCTGAAGATTTTTTTCCAGGGGGCCCGGAGCCTGGAGCGAAGCGATCGATACACCGCGCTGATATTCGGGCGTTTCCCGGATCACGAGCGGTTTTGTTGAATCCAGGGTGATGATCTGCCGATCCTGAATAAAACGGGTTAATTCGTCAATTGTGGAACGAACGCTGGTCACAACTGCTTCTCTTTTGGCGTGATTCCTGGCAATATCATCCAGGACCGTACGAATGATATTCAGTTCGTCAGCGTGTCCGTTCACCGACGGTTGTTCATGAGTAAGTTCCGTATATAACGGAGTGGCCAGTTCCAGCATTTGAGATTGTATTCGTTTTAACGCTATTTCGGCGCGGGCCAGCACTTCCTCCGGGAGCAGATTCTCATTCAACGTCAGTTCCAGTTTTTTCCCGTACAGATGGGGCCCAATCCGAAAATCACGATAGGGTCCCTCTTTCAGACGCTGCTCCAGGAAGGAGCGAAATTGTACCAGTGATTGTTGAGCGGATAATGCGGCCTGCCGTATTACATGTGTTTCATCCGTTTCCAAATCCGTAAGGAAAGAATCCAATCCGGTGGAAACCAGTTTTTCAATCCCCCGACATTGACGAATGGCCGTTTCCATATGTGGCGCCGGCATGGTATCCAGGTTTCCCGTCGCCACTCTCAGAAATTCCGGTATGGCAAACAGGCGGCCTTTCAGATTCAAACCGCGTTCTTCGGCCGGAGCAAAATCGTAACCGGAAAGGCTTTCCACGGCGAATCCAAGCGTGTACATATAAATCAAAGGATTCCAGCGATAAGATTTCAGTTCGGTATAATTGAAAATTTCCTGATCAATGGAGTTTAGAATTATTTCCCGGTCGATCCGGTCATCCCGCGACAATTCGTTTTCCCGGATATCCACGAAGATACGGCGGTACTCGCGGAGCCGATCCAAGCGTTCCTGAACCGCCTGCGGACGGAAATCCGGCAGTTGGTCGTCGTAATCATGAATGCCGATCCAGGTCGCATTAACCGGATTATCCTTGTAATATTGCGTTAAAAACAGGTTTTGAAACTTTTGAAAGCGATGTGGTTCGACAGTAACCATGACTAAAGTGACGATTAATAGGATCCCCAGGGGAATGATAAAAAAATATTTTGAAGGTGCGGAATGCATGTTTGGGCTGTAAAATTACTTTGAGTCACCCCAAATTCCAAGTGCGACTATGAACTTAAAATCCTCCATTCTCCTGGTTGGAGTCATTTTCCCCCTGCTCACTACCTGTCAAAACCGATCCGGTGGTCCTGCACCCGCTATCAAGGAAACCCACATGAATCATTTGGCCAATGAGAAAAGTCCTTATCTTCAACAGCACGCCACCAATCCTGTGGACTGGTATCCCTGGGGAGAGAAAGCCTTTCAACTGGCAAAATCCCTGAACCGGCCGATTTTCCTTTCCATCGGATACTCCACCTGTCATTGGTGTCATGTGATGGAAACAGAATCCTTCGAAGACGAAGAAGTGGCTGCCTTGCTGAATGCGAATTTCGTGGCAATTAAGGTGGATCGCGAAGAGCATCCTGAAATTGACCATTTATATATGATGGTCTGTCAGACCATGACCGGATCCGGTGGTTGGCCCCTGACCATTGTAATGACGCCGGATAAAATTCCGTTTTTTGCCGGGACTTACTTTCCGAAAACAGGTCGGGGTAACCGGCCGGGAATGATGGAATTACTCCCGGCCCTGGCCCGTGCCTGGGATCAGCAACAGGATAAGATTCAATCGACCGTCGCGGATATTCAATCCTATTTGGCGGCTCAGTCCACACCCGCCGGTTCGGGACTGCCCAAAGATATTCTGGAACAAACCTATCGCCAGTTCGCCCGCGATTTCGATTCCCGGAATGGTGGTTTCGGAAATGCACCGAAATTTCCCTCGCCGCAAAATTTACTTTTCCTGCTCCGTTACGCGTATGATTACGATGATTCCTCGGCTTTGAACATGGTGGAAAAAACATTAACGGCCCTGCGGTACGGCGGAATATTCGATCAGGTCGGGATGGGTTTTCATCGCTACAGTACCGACGCCCGGTGGCTGGTTCCCCATTTTGAAAAAATGCTCTATGATCAGGCACTGCTTTTACTGGCCTATTCCGAGGCATATCAGCTTACCCGGAATTCCCGGTATGCCCAAACCTGCCGCGACATCATCACGTATCTCACGGAGGAAATGGAAGCTCCGGAGGGTGGCTTTTATTCGGCGGAAGATGCAGACAGTGATGGTGAGGAAGGCAAATTCTATCTCTGGACTCGGGAAGAAATCAAACGCATCCTGGGACCGGAAGCCGATTGGGTCATGACCTACTTTGGGGTTTCCGAACAGGGGAACTATTCCGAACCGGGCCAACCAAATAACGGTGCCAATATATTGCATGTCGCCGTGGATCCCTCCGCTTTCGCCATTTCCCGGGGATGGAGTCGGGACGAATTAGACAGGCAGATCAGCACTATAACAAAACGTCTTTACCAGGTTCGGGAAAAACGGATTCATCCCGAAAAGGATACGAAGATCCTCACCGATTGGAACGGATTGGTGATCGCAGCGCTGGCCCAGACCGGCATGGCGTTGAATTCACCTGAAATAATCACAGAAGCTGAAAAGACCTACCGTTTTGTTTTAAATCAATGTCGTCGGAAAGATGGTCGCTTACTCAAACGCTGGATCGACGGTTCTGCGGATTTACCGGCCCAACTGGATGATTATGCTTATGTGATTTGGGGCGGTATCACGCTGTACAAAGCCACCGGAGATCCGGATGTATTGAATTCTGTATTGGAACTGGCAAAACTAACGGTCGATGATTTTTGGGATCAGGATCAGGGCGGTTTTTTCCTGGGCAGTGAATCCGACTCCGATGTACCGGTCCGTCTGAAAACAGCCTACGATGGAGCACTTCCGTCCGGGAATTCAATCCTGGCCTTGGTAATGAATCAGTTAGGACGAATCACCGGTGACCTCTCGTGGATCGACAAAGCGGATCGGATACTTCAGGTATTTTCCAATGAAATTACCCGCGCTCCAAGAGGCTACTCCGGTATGTTGTTAGCCCTGTATTATGACCGTCCATCTTCCCGGGAAATCGTCCTCGTTCGGGATGTTAAAAGTCGGGGAAGCGACACGGATTTTTCCAAAGTACGAACGGCGTATTTACCCAACAGTGTAATCCTGGAAAAAACGGCATCCGATCCATCCGTGGTAAACTTGATTCCCTGGCTATCCGCCTATACCACAGTGGATGAAAAACCGACCTACTATATCTGCCGCAACTATGCTTGTGATCAACCGACCACCTCGCTGGAGTCGGTCCTCCAAAAGTTAACGTCCCGGTAGTTTCATTCCACCGATTAGCAGTAGAGGCATCTACCGGATTGGTCCTATATTGGACCATGATTGGAGGAATTCTTTACCATGAAAATTAAACTGCATTGGCAGGTTCTGATCGCCATGGCGGCCGGAACTATCTTCGCCCTGTCCCTGGGCGAAAAGGCCTTATTCGTCGCCCCGCTGGGTACCTTATTTCTGCGTTTATTGAAGATGATCATTGTCCCTTTAATTATTTTTTCGATCACGTCCGGAGTCGCCGGTCTGGGGGACAGTCGTACGCTGGGACGCATGGGAGCCAAAACATTCGGATATTATTTCCTGACCTCTATTCTGGCAATTCTGATTGGTCTGGCCATGACGAATCTGATCAAACCCGGCGCCGGATTAAATCTCAGCGGAAATTTTCAGGCCTTTGATCCCGGCACCCTGAACAAACCAAAATCAATGTTTGAAATTCTGCTCCGGATGATTCCCACCAATCCGGTGAAGGCCATGGCCAACGGGGATATGCTGGCGATTATTTTCTGGTCGATTGCGTTTGGTTTTGCCATCACGCGGCTGGAGGGTCGGCCACAGAAATTTTTAAATGATTTTTTCCAATTCGGCTTTTCCGCCATGATGACACTGACCCGGGGTATCATCCGGCTTCTTCCTATCGGTGTTTTCGGACTGATCACCAAGGCTGTGGCCACTGCAGGATTCGAATTATTCAAGGCCGTCGGGCTGTATATGATCACGATTACGGCCGGTTTGTCCCTGCATTTTTTCATTGTTCTTCCCCTCGTATTCTGGCTGTTCACGCGAATTAATCCGTTAAAACATGCCCGCGCCATGATGCCGGCCTTCCTGACCGCTTTTTCCACCAGTTCGTCCGGCGCCACCCTGCCGGTGACCATGGATTGTATTGAAAATAGTGCCGGTGTTTCCAATAAGGTCACCAGTTTTGTCCTGCCCCTCGGAGCCACAATCAATATGGACGGCACTGCACTTTACGAATGCGCCGGCGTTCTTTTCATCGCCCAGGCACTCGGTGCGGATATGGGGTTTGCCCAGCAGTTGACGATTGTTCTCACCGCCTTTTTGGCCTCCGTTGGCACGGCAGCAGTACCTTCCGCCGGTCTGGTGATGATCTTTATCGTCCTCGACGCCGTTGGGCTGGGCGACAATGCCGGAGCGGCCTTGATCGTAGGAACCATGCTGGCTGTTGACCGTCCCCTGGACATGTTTCGCACTATGGTCAATGTTACCAGTGACTCCATTGGCGCGGTCGTCGTAGCCAAGAGCGAAGGGGAAACGGAGTTGTATCCGGAATAATGGACGCCTACGTTTAAATAACAAAGTTTTCCCTCGAGAAATCAACGGTCCGAACCTCAAAGCTACCCCACTTGCTCCCAAAGAATAAAGGCGGGCCTATGGAGACCCTTTTCTTAAACTGCGAATGATACGACCGGCGCTAAGGTCTCCTGCAAAGTAAATAATTACTCACTACTCTTTGTCCGATTGCAGTCCTTTTCTGTAGCGAATACACCGATTCTCCTTGCCCGGCATTACGGCTCAAAAATAGATTCCTAATGCTCTTTGACCTTTCCATTGTCGGAACGTATTTCAGGATCTTCAATCATTACCCTAGGAAGCTGTACTCCGGCATCAAAAAACAGGCCTTTCCCGGATTCGGGATCAAGGAAGTTTGCTGGTGGCGGGAGGCCTCCACCGTGTCAAATCACGGTCCTGAAAATCGCCGGCAATGGATATTTAAACCCCCGCTCCGGCGGGGGTTTTTTATAACTCGGATACGGTATGTAAAATCTGGTTCACGCGACCGGTCAACCCGCGAATCGTAAGACGAATCCCGGATGCACTCACTTCCCGATGCAACACTTCCACACCATCCTGAGCCAGAGCAATATTTTTCCCCTGATGAAAGGGAATTTCCACTTCAGCCGTAATAAACCGTTGATCAATTTTTCCGGCTACTGACAGTAACAATTTGTCCAACCGCAGGTGATTCCGTGCCGATACCATGATGGCTTCCGGGAATTGATTGCGCAGGCGTTGAACGTGGTGAGCATCGTCGATTAAATCAATTTTATTTAGAATTAATACATGGTTTTCCCGATCGGCTTCCAAATCTTTAAGAACCGACATAATCGTATCCAGATGTTCCTGAAGCTGCGTTGAGGAAGCATCGAGGACAATTAAGATTAAATCGGCATGGGTTACCTCCGCCAGGGTACTGCGAAAACTGGCCACCAGATGATGGGGAAGTTTGCGAATAAATCCCACCGTATCACTGAGGAAAAAGATCCGCGATTCATCCAGTTGAACCTTGCGGACCGTTGTGTCCAGAGTAGCAAACAACTGATCCTGAATATAAACCTCGGCTCCGGTCAGTGCGTTCATCAGGGTTGATTTCCCTGCATTGGTATATCCCACGAGAGCAACCCGGAATCCGTTCTCCCGACGCTTGGTTTGAATCGTTCGTTCCTTCCCGATTCTGACCAACTCTTTCTTTAAATGAGCAATCCGGTTGCGAATTAACCGGCGATCCACCTCAATCTGTGTTTCTCCGGCCCCGGCCCGGGTCCCGATACCGCCCATCTGACGTTCCAGATGGGTCCACATCCTGGTCAGACGAGGAAGCAGATACTGGAGATGGGCCAGTTCAACCTGGGTTTTCGATTCCCTGGTTTTGGCATGTTTCCGAAAAATATCCAGAATCAAGGCTGAACGATCAATAACTTTGATACTTTCGGATAATTTTTGAAAATTTTTCACCTGACCGGGATTCAGATCATCATCAAAGATAATTAACTGGCAATTCAGTTCCTGGGCTTGATGAACAATCTGTTCCGCTTTGCCCTTACCCACAAAAAATGAAGGATTGATCCGGGATAATTTTTGAACCACTCGCCCCGCAATATCCGCACCGGCCGTATCCGCCAGAAGCGCCAGTTCATCCATGTGAAGCTGAACCTTTTCGGCGTCGTTATGACCGTGAATAACGCCCACCAGAATGGCATTTTCCCGGTTTACGGATAAATCAGGATTCATGTTTTGGCGCCCGGACCGTGGCCGGATTTAAACGTCCAATAATGGTTTCGGCAACCGCACAAAACAGCGCCAGAATCAAAAAGAAACGCCATAAGGATTTTCCATAGCGAATCGATTCCAAATCCGCTTTGATTCGCGGACCGGGGGTTATCCGGCGTACGGTTGCCCCTGCGAAGCTATCCATCAGGCGATCAGGATCCGCCCGGTAGTCCGGATATTCTGTCGGCGCCAGGCGGGTCGAAAAGGAGGCATAGGGATATCCGTCAGCCTGGATATCGTAGGAGCCCACTTCCAGCGTATTATTAATGATCAGTGATTCCGTATTAAAATCAGGAATGACCAGAAAGCTTTTTCCCGAGGGACTGATTACTTCCCATTGATTGCTGATAACTTCCCTCGGAATCGACAGAATTTTGGGCTCTCCGACTTCCACCGGCGACGTCTGGGTTTCATCCGTTGCCGATACGATTAACAACCGGTGCAGCAAGGGTACCAGTAACCCCCTCATGGGAAGATCATTCCAGCTTAGATTCATGAGACTGGAGATAATGAATAATGATCCCCGTCCGATGGAATGGCGAATAAGAAACGGATCACCATTCGTCAACCGTAAAATGATTTCATCTTCGGGGCCGGGTCGCAACCGGATATATCGGAACACCTGGGGAAGTTCACCTTTCAAATTGCGCAAATTCAGGTCCGAGAGAATGGCATGGGTTGTTTTCGAATTCAGTGAATAATAATTATCGGCTCCCGCCTGACGCAACCCCTTCGATACGGGCAGACCCAAAGCATTTCGGGCCGTTTTGCTAAGATTATTGGCCAGTGATTCCCCATAAAAGATCAGTCCGCTGCCGCCTGCTTCCAGGAAGGATTTGATGTTTTTTGCCGTCCTGTCGGGAATGAAATCCGGATTATGCAGTATAAAGACATCCGATTCATCCAAGAGCAGGTTTTCCGGGACGGAATTGGGATTTCGGGTCACGATGAGAAAGTCGGCTTGATTGTCAATGGAGGATAAGGCCAGATTCAGGAAAAAACCATCCTCCCCTTTCCCGGTGGTCACATTGCATACAATCTGTTCGGGAATCGAGATATCCAGGGTCCAGCGATTATCCAGTGAAAAATCATCTTCGGGAATTTCAAGCCGGCCTTTGATGATACCCACATCACCGGGAAAAGCCTGAAAAAGATAGCCCTTCCGACTTTTCGCAGCTAATGTCGATACAACCTGCCCCACCCGTTGATCACTCAAATATAAATCAATGGGAATATTCCGTTTTTCGATTTGGCCATTATTTACCAGTGCGGTCTGGATCTTCAATAGCGACGTCGGCAGTCTGACTTCACTCAGTATCTCCGCCGATTGAATGGACAGATTATCCTCAACTTCAGGAAACGGAACCAGATAATACCGCCAGGTGGAGTCCGGTGTCCATTCCGTGGACGGTAATGAAGGTAAATCACTCAGGATAAAAAATTCCTTATTGGGTTCATGCGGTTTTTCCCGGACAAGAATGGAATCAACCGCCGACCAGAGATGATCCTTGCCGGCCGTTTGAACCATATCCGAAAGTTTGGACTGAATATCTGTTGAATTCGGCGCTCCGTCATAAATCTTTTGAAAAGGTGTTGTCTGATAAATGGCAACCGTACGATCCCCTTTGATGGATGCCAGAATTTCCGGCACCAGCACTTTCGCCTGGTCCAGGAAAGATATTCCTCGACCCTCCGCAGCCATACTCGCCGAATTGTCCACGAGACATACGATGCGGGATTGCTGCTCGCCAGCCACCCAGGAGGGGATGATTCCCTGTCGAACGGGCTTGGCAAAAGCCAGAACCAGAAACAGAATAATTAGCGTGCGAAGCAGAATTAACAGCCATTGGCGTAAATTCACATTCCGCAACGTTTCATGCTCCAATTCCTGGATGAATACCAGTGAACTGAATTCCACTTCCCGCGTATTTCGCTGGCTGATTAAATGAATCAGAATAGGAATCGCTGCTGCAAATAAACCCCACAGAATCCCCGGTGATAAAAACGTCATAAGCCAACCATCCCTGCCAGAGTCATCGCCGCTCCGGAGAAAACCGGAATTCTCAGGTTATCATCGATTGGAATGGGTAGTATCTCGACACTCATGGCCATAATTGCACCTATACTGCGGACCGGCCAAGAAAGTTCGGGAAAAAACCAGGCGATAACAAAACAAACCGCTAATCCGGAGAGAAAACCTTCCAGCGATTTTTCACCGAATCGGAGTCGGCCCCATGCTTTCCCTACCAGGGCGGCCACCGTATCACCAAAACACATATAAAGTAAAGCCAGAATAGCCAACGGTTTCGGGAAGACAACAATCGTAATCAGAGAGCCCAGGAAAACCCAGGTTGCGCCGGTCCAGATTCCGTCCATTTCATCAGTTTTCAACATAAAATTGAGGTAACGGTTAAAGAACTGGTTTATCCACCCGGAACGTTTCCGTAAGAATTCGATAACGAGGGCCAACATAACAAGCACCGACAAGATGAGAGCCGGGATCCATCGTTCGGTAAATACGACGAGATATATGAGCGGTATCAACGCATTTGCCAGATGGATGAGCTTGCGAAACCAGTAACCGGAAGTAATCACGAGGCTATTGATTCATCATCTGGTTAAAGATGTCCTGCATATCCAATACGCTGATCGTAATATCGATGGACTGCGAACGATCCAGAACCGTACCGGCATCCACGGATTGATCCAACACGGTATAGGGGATTAAATCCTCATTTTGCCGGTAAAACACTTTCCCCAGCTTCAAGCCCGCTTTCTGCAATTCTTCCAATGCTTTCTTCTGACTAAGGCCAAACAGATTGGGAACCTGAAAGAAATTGGGCGGCATTCCCTTACTGATGGTCAGATGGACGCCCAGTCCCCGGGGAACCGGATCGCCTGCTTTGGGAGCCTGCCAAACCACGGTATTTTTTGGAAAGTCAGGATTATACTCAGTAAATACCGTATCGATCTCCAATCCGGCCTGGGTCAGCATTAATTGAGCGCTGCGTCGCGATTGCCCGATTAAATTAGGAACGGATACCATTTTTTCAGGACGGGTTATGGTTAACCGAACGGTTCGTCCCTCCTTAACTTTGGTATTCGGAGGAGGAAACTGATCAACCACATAATCGGCATTCTGACTATTGGTGTACAGGGTATCGTAAACCATGCCTTTAAACCCTTCGGACTTTAATACCGATAGTGATTTCTTCAAGGGTCGATTCTCCACATTCACCAAATATCGCTCCTGACTCTGACGGGTATACAGTGGCATGATAACCAGTTCCATCAACACCAGGATTGCCAGGGTGATGAGTCCGATGGAGACCAGATATCGAATGATTGTTTTCAAGATTTTTTCCTCAGTATAACGCCAAATAATCCATCAATGGATTCATGGACCGGACGGGTATGCAGGGCACCCCGCTTATCCATCCAATGCGCTGGAAATTGATCCCGGGGCGACTCAACCTCAAAATGTTTTGTTAATTTAAGCACGGCATCGACCACATCCCAATTTTCTTCCTTCTCTAATGAACAGGTAGCGTATACGATTCGCCCTCCCGGTTTTAGAAATTTCATCATATGGGTAAGTATACCAATCTGTATTTCCTGGAATTTTTGGACGTCGCCCGGCCTTCTCCGCCATTTTATTTCCGGATGTTTTCCAATGACCCCGGTTCCGGTACAGGGAGCATCAATGAGAATCGCCTCCGCCAGAGGAAAGGTATCTTCTTGTGCATTTTTTACGGACCATTCAATATTTCGGGCGGGATGACGACGATCGTCCTTCTGAGCCGTCGATATTCTTTCTGAGGAAATATCGGAAGCAAATATGGTTCCCTCTCCCCGCATCAATTCAGCCATATAACGTGTTTTGGTCCCCGGAGCAGCACATACGTCCAGAATGGTTTCCCCTGGCTGTGGATTGAGTAATTCAACCACGGCCCCGGCGCCCCGCCCCTGGAGAGAAAAAGATCCGTCCAGAAACCGGGGAAGTGTTCTGAGTCCGGACGGTGTCCCCGTCACTCGATAAAATATATCGGTGGCCGGCATCCGATCGAGTTGACCACCGATCGCCTGAATGTCATCGATTAAATCCGCTTCATTTATCATGGATGGATTACGGCGAATCACCGTGCCGGTTCCGCTATTCAGGTGCTGACAGATGAGTTTCGCCTCTTCCGCACCCCAAAACGTTTTCCAACGATTCACCATCCAGTCCGGGAAGGATTCTTTTTGCGCAACAGAACCGACCGGAAATTCAATGGCAGACCGTTCCAGAGACCGCCCCAGGGCATTGATAAATCCGGCTGCTTTCCGGCTGATTTTTTTTCGCGCCAGATTCACCGCCTCGTCGACCGCAGCATAAGCCGGAACTCCGTCATCCATCAATACTTCATAAACCAATATTTGTGCCAGGGAACGAAGATTCAAGGGAAGTTTAGCGGCCGGTTTTCGGGAAAAATGATTAATGTGGCGATCCAGGTGGCGACGCCAGCGAAGGCAATCCTTCACCAAAACCCGTGCCCTCAGCCACTCCCGATCAGGAATTGCCTTCGAATGAAGACGATAGAAAATTATATCCAGGCGTTGCCTGGTATGATAGAAATCAATCAGACCCTTCAGGGCCATTTCCCGTCCCGATATCAAGAGCCCAATCGCTCCCCTGCGGTTAATTTCGCCCCGGCCTGAAACGACACAAAATCCATAACCCGCTTTCCCTCCGGATGAACGCTCAGTATTTCCAACAAACCGTCACCGGTTTGAACCAGACAGTGCCGTTTCGACACCTCCACAACCGTCCCCGGTAAAGCTGAGTCGGATCGGGCATGCGGCGTGGACTTCACAATGCACAACCTCTTTCCGCGGCATAAAGTATACGCCCGGGGAGAGGGTGACAAGGCCCGGACCCAACCATGAATGAGTTCGGCCGGTTGTTCCCATCGAATCCTTGTCATTTCGGAATGAATCTTTGGAGCGGGAGTCGCTAACCGATGATCCTGTTCCCGAGGTTCAATTGTATGACGCTCTAAACCGTCAACGGTCTCCACGAGCAGGTCGGCACCGATTACAGACAATCGTTCGGAAAGCGTTCCGGCATCATCGTCCGGATAAATCGGTGTTGATTTTTGCAGGAGAATCTGCCCCACATCCACTTTCGGTTGAATAAGGAATGTCGTGATGCCGGTTTCCGCGTCTCCATTGATCAATGACCACTGGATCGGCGCCGCTCCCCGATACCGGGGCAACAAAGAAGCGTGTAGATTCACAGCTCCGAACCGAGGAAGCGTTAATAATGATTTGGGTAGGATGCGATAGGCCACAACTACGAAAAGATCAGGTTTCAGCTCACCTAAGATCCGACGGGTCTCATCGCTTTTTAAATTATCGACCGGATATAGGGGTAAACCCAAGCGACGCGCCTCATCCCCTACCGCCGTTAATTGCAGTTGCCGACCACGGCCCATCCGCCGTTCCGGATTGGAAACGACGCCTATAATATCGTGATGTGATAACGCCAGTTTATTTAACGAAGGAACGGCGAAATCGGGATTTCCCATGAAGACTATTTTCATGGTCGAGGACTTATAATCAATAGTTTAGCGTTAATAAAATGACTAAAGATTAATCCCTTTTAAATCGGGCTTGGGTTTTTGCCGGGTTTCGTTGACAAATGCTTTCAATTCCTGCTGATATTTCATCCTGGCCAATTCGCTGACCCGATCTACAATCATCACGCCATTCAGGTGATCCATTTCATGTTGAATGGCCCTTGCCAACAATCCGCCAAATTCACGGGAAAAGGTTTTTCCGGACTCATCCTGATATTCAATCGTGACAAATTCAGGGCGGCTGATATTCAATTGAATACCGGGAAGCGACAGACAACCTTCTTCATAGTCGGAAGCGCCACGGGATGCAATCAGTTTACTGTTCACAAATACAATCGGTTCGTCCGCTTCTTCCGTATGGGTAACGTCAATAACGAAGCAGTGCAGGTCAAATCCAATCTGATTGGCGGCCAGACCAATACCGTCCGCTTCATACATGGAATCATACATATCTTCGAGTATTGCAGCCAGGGATTGAAAGTCAATCACTGGTTTACACTTCTCCCGAAGTATCGGGTTGCCATAATGGAGTATAGGTCTGACGGCCATTCAGCTTAACCCTCCAGCGGTTCGCTCTCCACATTTGTTCCGGCCAAACCGGCGATCGCCGACCGATTCAAATTGAGGTCCGTATTTTTATCGACCTTCACAACGACCACTTTTCCTTTGTCTTTAAATCCGCCGACCGTTCCGTGAACGCCGCCGATGGTGACAATTTTATCCCCCTTTTTTAGGGATTCCAGCATTTTCTGTTTTTCTTTTTGCCGCTTGGTTTGGGGCCTGATCATCAGGAAATAAATGATGAACATGATCAGTATGAACGGTAAAAAAGCTGCGATTCCACCGCCCTGTGTCTGACCACTTCCAGCCATTCCAAAGAGAATATCCACAATTTTCTCCTAATTTATTGACGGGAAAATTACCGCCGGTTCATCCGATTCACAAGTCGATCCATATAAAGAATATTTTCTCCGGAGTAGTAAATTTCAAGGATGAAACTCCCGTCACCACTTCCGGCATCCTTCTTCCAACGTGATCCGCAACAGGTTGCCAAGGAATTACTGGGTGCCATCTTATGGCATCGTCTTCAAGACGAATTCTGGTTAGCCGCCATCATCATTGAAACCGAAGCCTATTATCGTCGGGAAAAAGGCAGTCATGCTTCCCTGGGATTCACCGAGAAGCGAAAAGCCCTTTTTATGCCCCCCGGTACGATTTACATGTATTATTCCCGAGGTGGTGACTCATTCAATATCAGTTGCGGAGATCCGGGCGATGCCGTACTGATTAAATCGGGATTTCCCTTTGAAGATCATCCGCATTATGAGAAAATGATACAACAAATGCAGTCATTGAACAAACTCAACGGGCGCGTTCGCCCGGCAGAACGACTCTGTGCCGGGCAAACACTGTTGTGTAAAAGTTTAGGCCTCAAGGTTCCTGAGTGGGACGGACACACGTTGGACCCAGATCACTTATGCATCACACCGGCAACTAATCCCCCGGATACAATCCTCTGCACTCCGCGACTGGGAATTCCCAAAGGTCGCGATGAACATCTTCCCTACCGGTTTATTCACGGCGACTATGCGGAATATTGCACCCGGCGTCCACCCAAAAACACTCTGGTCGTCCGTATCTGAAATGAATACCCACAACTCACCGCTGGATCGTCTGCCTGTTCGCTGGGAATTCATTCGTTCTTCCGGTCCCGGAGGCCAGCATGTGAACAAGGTGGCAACCGGCGTTCAGCTTCGTTTATCGCTTGACGCTTTGCCGCTGAATGAGGCGGAGATGAACCGCTTTCGCCAACTAGCAAAAAATCGCATCAATGTAGACGATGAAGTCGTGATAAAAGCGACTCGGTTTCGTTCGCAATTGAAAAATCGTCAGGATGCGCTGAAACGGTTGGATTCGTTGCTGAGTAAAGCACGCGAAAAAGAACGTCCGCGGATTGCGACCGCAACCCCCAGACGGGCAATTGAAACCAGAATACAATCGAAAAAGCTCAAGTCGCGAAAAAAAAGGCTGCGAAGGAAACCCGATCTCCCTGAAGATTAAGCAGATTATTGGGGAAGTTTAATCTGAATCTCGGTGCCCTTACCCGGCTCCGAATGGGCCACGAACACTTGCCCCTGGTGGAGATCTTCGATGATTCTCCTGGTCAGGGAAAGGCCCAGCCCCCATCCCCTGGATTTGGTCGAATATCCGGGCCGGAAAATATTTCGCCAATGCTTACGCGGGATGCCTCGCCCATTATCCCGAACGGATATGAAAACGTCGTTATTTTCCTGGTGAAGCTGAACCCGGATTTCACCACTATTACTCTCAATCGCATCGAGACCGTTTTTAATAATATTTTCTACCGCCCAGGAAAGCAAGGTTCCATTGGCACGAATACGAACATTGGGTTCCACATCATTATGAATTGTTACTGATTTGCCCATATTGGGAATACGCCGATTGAAATAACTCACCAGTTCCTGGACCATCTGCGACGCATCGATTTCCGACAATTTCGGTTCTGATCCCATTTTACTGAATCGTTCTCCAATTTGCTCCAAACGTCCCAGATCGGTTTTAATTTCCGGTAATATTTCCCCGGTCTTATCCGGATGATCGTTGAGCCAGGCAACCCAGCCCAACAAGGAGGAAACCGGCGTTCCCAATTGGTGGGCCGTTTCCCGGGCCATTCCGACCCAGATATTGCGCTGCTCACTATTGCGTATAACGGAAAATCCCACGAATCCCAGCAGGATAAATAAGGCAATGGCTCCGATTTCCACATACGGTAGCCAGATGAGTCTTTGAATTAATCCCGAGTCACCAAAGTGTAGATGACCAAATGTGTATTGTTCTCCTGTTTCGGTGTTGGTATAGATCAGTGGCAGGGGTTGGTTTTGACGATCCATCATATCCATGATGGATCGAATTTCATCGGGAGCGTCCAGGCTTTCCGGAAGGTTTCTCCACGAAACGGGAACTCCCTCCGTATTCGATTGAATAACCGGGAATTGGACTTTTTTAATAATGTTCTCGAAGATGAAGTCAAGATTAGTATCGTCTTGTTCAGCTACAGCGGAGGTTATCAATTCGGCATATAGAGACGCAATCTGTCGATTGTCATCCCGCAGCGCATTGACCAGTTGCTGGGAATAAAATAGGAGCACACCGATCAGGGCGATCCCTAATACGAATAATCCGCCTTTTATATTCCCGGTATGATTAAGCCACCGCATGGTTATCTTTACGTTTTTTCATCCACTGCAGAATCGGTCTGTGATAAGAATATGCAAGCAATAAAAGAACGATAATGAAGCTCGCGCGGGAAATAATCTTTACAATTGTGAAGGTTCCCGAATCGTACCAAAAGCGTATATCATGTTCACCATCAGGTACTATAATTCCACGTAAAATATGGTTGGTCTGATATATTTTTGTTTCCCCTCCATCGATCGAAGCCCGCCATCCAGGCGGATAATAATTTTCGGATAAAACTAGGAATCCCTGTCCGTGAATTTTGACCTTAAGTATAATCTCATTTTCGCTATAATTGGCAATATTCACAGAGCCGTCAGCTGTTGAATCGACAATAATATCGGTATCACTAACTACCACTGCCTGTTTTCCCGGCTCAAATTCCTGATCCAGGATTTGATTCAATGAAGTTTTTTGGGACTTTACGGTTTTTATTTTATTAACGATCCAGGCTTTGGGAAGTACCGATTCATTCAAATATACATTTTGAGTAGACCGTAAAACCGGAACAAAATTCGGATGCTGAATATTTTTTTTCGTTATCAGGTACTTGACATTCAGCATGTTCAGAATCGGCAACCGGTTCAATCCGCCCGCATCCATCAAATCCTGATAGGTTCTCAATTTAACCGGTCTGTATCCACCTACACTACTGATTCCAAAATACCCATACCAATTTGTTCCGAAATCATCCCGGGGATAGATTCGAAAATAATCCTGATCCTTATTCAGGAATTGGGTGATCTTATTCGGTTTGAATTGGCGATTCATCGAAGACGGATTTTTAAGATAGAGGAATTCATTATCGACGGTCCAAAGATCGATCAAGGTTAATATTATAATAATCCACCCGAATAGTTTTATCGATAATTTCCTTTTTGCCACCAACCAAATGGATGCTCCACCGGAGACTGATAAAAAGAAAGCCAGTAACATTCCTTTTTGGAATAATTCACTCCTAACCTGTTTTATCTGACCGATTGCCTGGGCACCGTATTTTGATAGTTCACCCGGTTTTATAAATGATACCAGGGCGTTTCCAAATAGTAAAAGCACAAGCGTTACGGCAATGAAACTCCCAAATATCCAGACTGTGCGCTGAGTAACGCGAACTAACTTTTCTTTAGAACCATCGGTCAGGAAATCTAATATTATTTGTAGTCCAAACGCTGCCAACAAGCTGAACGTAAAAGGAAGTAAAGCGTAAATCATGGATGGAGTTCGAAATTTACTGAAAAATGGGGCCCAGTAAAAAAGCGGACCAAATAAAATCGGAATATATTTTCCAAAACCAACGAGTAATATTAAAGCGCTGGTTACCCAAAGGAATGTTTGAAATTTATCCGGTTTTTTAAGCAGAGCCCCCAGTATTGAAATTAATATGACTAACAGACCGATGTAATGTGTTGATTGAGTGAAGGGCATCCCTCCCCAATACGCCGCACCTTTAATATCTCTGGTGGGAAAATTCTGTAAACCATAAAAATACGGGTATAAAAAGGATACGGTTTCTCGTGGTTGAAATGACCACTGGGTGGCATAATCCCATTTCGTTCCCGATTCGGTTTCATTCGTCGAATCCAAAACGGATGGAGCTCCGCGATTGGACTGCTGTTGAAATTCATAGATAAATACATACGGAGTGGATACTAACAGAAACGCGACTAACAAACTACCGAGAATAAAAATGGTTTGTATACCACCGGTATTGATCCGCCATTTCTTATTGATAATCAGACTTATTTGTGTCCAAGACCACCATAATAGGATCACCATCCAGGTATAATACACAATTTGCGGGTGATTTGCCCACAATTGCAATGCGGATGCCAATCCAAGTAACAGGATTCCCCGCCAGCGGACGGAATGAAAGCAATAATCGGCAGCGGCAAAAACCCAGGGTACGTAACAGAGAGCAAAAATCTTGGATGAATGCCCGGCATTAACTAATCCAAATAAATAGGGTGTCAATGAAAAGATTAATCCACCAAACAGTGCCGGAACTGGTCCTATTTTTTTTCTCCGCAAAATGAAAAAGACACCTAGTCCCCCCAGGACAAAATGGAACCAATATTTAAGACCCCGGTTAATCAAGAGGAAACTGAGCAATGCTCGGGTTGGATCGCCCGGTGTATTAATATGGCTGCCAAAAGCCGGCATCCCACTGAATAAATGCGGATACCAAAAAGGATAACCATCATTATCCGCAGCGTATTGATTAATCCAATGCGCAATAGGTTTGTGACTAATTGTATCATTGGCGAGTGGTACCATTCCAATCAGCGCCATTTTATATAAGAATACAAGTACAATTGCGGGAATCAACTGCCAAAGTAAAAAACGACTTTTTTTCACCATATTCATATCCGATTTTTTAATTGGATTACCAATGCCTTAATTCCTTTTATTTCTTTCGTACCTAATATTCGGGTAACAAACAGAACTATAATAAATAATACCAGACCGGTAAAAGAAATTATAATTTGTTGTTGGGGAAATAATTCTTTCAAAAATATCACAACACCGTAAATGATAAATGTAACCACAGTTAGTTTAATCAGACGGAGGAATCCCCAGTCAATTGCCACCAGCTTCCGCGACGTGAGGTATACAAGAAAACTTAATACACTATAAGAAATAAGCGTTGACCAGGCTGCGCCAGCAATCCCGAAAGACCGGATCAGAAAATAGTTTAAGATCAGGTTGGTAATGATCGCTACTGTAGCGGCTACCGCTAACCGGGACGTTCGGTCCTTCATTACGGCACCGGCAATGAAAAATTGCCTTAGTCCGTTGATCAGATAGGCAAAGGTGATGATCGGTATTAAAAAAGCTCCGGACAGGTATTCCGGTTGCGCAATGGTCGTCAATAACGGTTGACTGAAAAAAGATACGATTAAAAAGAAAACCGATCCGATCGTAGCAAAATAGAATAATACATCCCGATAAATGGCGTGGGATTTTTTTTCAATTCCCATTCGATACATCAGGGGTATCCACCCCCGCTGAAGCGGTACTACCAACAGCATATTAATGAGCATTCCAAATTTGTACGCAATGCCATAAATACCGATTTCTTCCAACGGAACAAACAGTCTTAAGAATCCGCGGCTTGAAAGCGTCAATACCGGTGTAACAACGGCCAATAAAATTAACGGAGCGCCAAACCGTAATAATTTTAAATACAATCGTAACGAAGGAAATGACAGATGTTCGAAAAGAATAACAACGCCACTAAAGACAAAAATGATTCCCAGTACGATTGTTTTTGCTAATAGTACTCCCCATAATCCCCACTGATACACAACCACAAATAGAATTGTCACTAAAAGTATGCCAAGAAACTGTACCCATGATAAGATTACATAGTAGAAAGGTTTTTGTTGATATTGCCATATAGACTGGATAAAGCGTCCGCCAAGGGATAAAAAAATGTTCAGCAGAACAATTAACACCAGTTTAAAATTATCCGGTTGCAATCCAAAAAAGGGACCCAGTAATTTATAGTTCAATCCAATAGTTGTCAAAATGACAATATTAATTATCACTGTTCCCATAAATGCAGTGATGAGTATCCGGGATTGATCATTGGGTCTTGATTCGGGTAAATATCGCCAAATAGCTCTGATTATACCCAGAGGTGCTATAGTTATTAAGAATTTTTCCAGAATTTCCAATAAAACTAAAATACCGACATCAGACGTAATCAGGTATCGGGTATAAATCGGTATCAGGAAAAAAGCGGCTAATTTTGATAACACATTTCCCATTCCATAGATAGCTGTATTTTTGCCGATTTTTTTTACTTGATTTCTCATAGCCATTAGATCAACGACCCTAATAAAGTAAATTTTAGTTTTGTTCTGTCTAACTGCATTAGAAAAGATACCATTCAGAATCTGTATGTAAAATTATGCCGTAAATCATCAATCATTAGTTTAAAAGTATCTGTGATTCTTCAAAAGACTTCGAAAAATATGCTCAATCGTTTCCACAATATATTGGCAAACCGATATTTTAAATAGTTAGGTTTACGCGATTTCAGTGGCTTTATCGAATCATAATTGATGTTATCACTTGGTAATTCACAGTATTCTAGTATTTTTTTCCCGTCTTTTTTTATGCGTTCTGCAATTACTGGCAGTACTTCAAATTGACAATCGACCATAAATCGATACATCCATGCAATTCGCTCAAAATAGAATATAAAACTTTTATTACTTTTCTCTATTGAGCTAAGTATAATCTGTTCCGGGTTGCGTATTACATAAATAACCTTTATTTCTCTTTTTGTATACTTTGCTAAATCATTAATGAAAAAAGTTGCCAGAGGTGCTTTTGCCATCGCAACTCTATCAGTAGGTAGCGAAGCAAAATAGTTTTTTAAATCATAATCTTTAAATTTAGTTTTCTTACTCACAAAGTTCTGGAGTTCCCTCTCTTCTAACCTAGTATATGATAAATGATATTTAGGATTATCCCAGATTTCGTTTGCATAAGCTCCGTTGTCTAGTATAAAACTACTTATCATGGATGTAAAAGAATGTGGCACTCCACATATTAAAATAAATGGTTTCATGAAAAACCTCCTGTCCTTTCAATTGTGTAATTTTCCGACTATAATTTTTTCTTTAATGCTTCAAATCCTTCGAGCACTATTTCCAACGGGATATCCATGCACGCATACTTTTTTTTATTCCTACATTTAATCTTTCCATGTTTATAGCATGGTGAACATTTTAAATTTAGTGATATAATTTCATTTGGTTTATTCCATGGACCGCTTTTGTATATATTGGTCATACCAAATATCGCAACAGTTGGAATTTTTAATATATCTGCTAAATGCATTAATCCTGTATCATTCGCTATAAAATATTCACATTTTGATATTTCTTTTGCAGCTAAAAAAATGGTGTCTGTTTTTACTACATTAACAGAAAAAATTATA
>JAADFQ010000115.1 GCA_013152835.1 FCB group bacterium | reverse complement strand
AGGAACTGGCAGGCAATGCCACATTGCTGTATTATTTATCGGAAGAAGCCAAAGAGGGAAAAGCAGCCTTTCTGGAAAAACGCGATCCTGACTTTGATAAGTTCCCCCGCTTTCCCTGATTAGTACAATGAAACTCCGGTATTGGATTGAGGCCGCCCGGTTACGGACGCTGCCACTCTCCCTGGCTTCCATCATTGCCGGTGGTGCTCTGGCGCGACAATCCGGTCGGTTTCGGATCGACATTTTCCTCCTGGCACTGCTTACGACTACAACCCTCCAGATACTATCCAATTTTGCCAATGATTATGGTGATTTTGTAAAGGGAACCGATTCTGATGCCCGGATCGGGCCCCGGCGCGGACTTCAATCCGGTGCGATAGATCTGAAACAGATGCAGTGGGCGATGATTGTTTTGGTGGGATTGAGTTCTCTGTTTGGTGTCCCGCTTATTATTCTGGGTAGCGGTTCATTGCTGGAAGGCTCCGGCTGGCTCTTTACGATCCTGGGACTGGGGGCCATTGCGGCAGCCATTGCCTATACGGTAGGACCGCGTCCGTATGGATATAGCGGTCTGGGTGACATTTTCGTATTTCTGTTTTTCGGTCCTGTTGCTGTGCTGGGGACCCGGTTCCTGATTACGGGGGCCTGGGCTGGAATGGATTGGCTGCCTGCCTCCGCTTTCGGTTTTCTAAGTGTCGGCGTTCTCAATATCAATAATATGCGCGACAGGGAAAATGATGCCGCTTCCGGAAAGCACACACTACCGGTCCGGTTAGGGCTTCACGGCGCTAAAATTTACCATCGTTTGTTGCTGGTGTTTGGATTGGGTGCACTGGTCTTATATGGCCTGATTATCACTCGTTTTCGGATGAACTGGTGGTTCGGGGGATTATGGGGTATCTCCCTGAGAATATTCATTTCGCAACGACAGCTTCTATTCCGACCATCCCGTGAAATGGATCCGTTCTTGAAAAAATTGTCCCTTGGGGCCCTGGCTCTGGCCGTCTATTTCTTTATTTGGATGGGGTAACCGATGGACATTGAACTTCGTTGGGCCCGGTACCGGCTGATCTTCAAAACTCCGGCGGAAACATCAAGGAGCATTTTAACCACACACCAAATTACGGTGCTGCAACTGCGTGATATAAAAACCGGTACGGTCGGCTGGGGCGAGGTGGCACCACTGCCCGGATTGAGTCCCGATGATCCCGATAGTACCGAACGCTGGCTATTGGAAAATACGGCAATCAATCCGGAAACCGTCCTGAATACAATCCAGGACAATTGTCCGGCGCTCCGCTTTGGGGTGGAGATGGCGCTGAGGGAATTGTCGGCTTCCCGTCCTCATATCTTGTTCCCGGGTCCCTTTACGGAAGGACGGGAAGGCATACCCATAAATGGATTGGTCTGGATGGATGAAATCCCCGAAATGGAAAGGCAGTTTCGTTCGAAAATTGAGGCCGGATTTACCTGCCTGAAAATGAAGATAGGTGCCCGGGATATTCAGGAGGAACTGAAATTATTATCCCGGATTCGTTCCGATTACGATGACCTGAATCTGGAAATCCGCGTGGACGCGAACGGTGCCTTTTCCCGGGATACGGTTTTCCCCGTATTGGAAAAGCTGGCGGAACTGGATATTCATTCCATTGAACAACCATTGTCACCGGATGATTTGACCGGACTGGCTGAAGTCTGTGCCCGGAGTCCGATTCCCATTGCTCTGGACGAATCATGTATCGGACTGAATGAAACTTCGGATCGTATTCGGTTGTTGGATGAAGTCAACCCGGCCTTTATTATTTTGAAACCTACTCTTCTGGGTGGTTTTTCTCCCTGTGAATCCTGGATTGAACTGGCCAAAGAACGGAATATCGGGTGGTGGGTCACCTCTGCGCTGGAATCCAACCTGGGATTGAATGCCATCGCTCAATGGACTGCTACACTCAGCGTTATCCGACCTCAGGGGTTGGGAACCGGGATGCTGTACACCAATAATTTTTCCAGCCCGCTTACCATTCAGGGCGAAAAACTCTGGATGAATCCCAAGATACACTGGGATGAAAAACAGTTTGCGGCCGTGATTCGAGGCTGATATGGTAGAGACGCTTTCCCTTAATAGGGAACGAATATCCAAAAAGGATTTACCAAAACTTATGCGGGCCGATGAGCCCTGGCTCCGCCAATTGGGTGTGTTTCTACAGGAATGGTGGGACGAAAATCCTGAATTATTCTTCCGGACTTCCGGCTCCACCGGGAAACCGCAAACCGTACGCTTTACCAAGGATCAATGTCGTGAATCGGCCCGGCGCACGCTGGATTATTTTTCCATAAAAACCGGAGCCAAGACATGCTTATGTCTTCCGACCGCCTATGTTGCCGGGAAGATGATGGTCATCCGGGCCATCACCGGGTCGCTGGATTTGGTGGCGGTACCTCCGAAAATGAATCCCTGGGATCATGATTTACCTGAAATTGATTTTGCCGCCGTGACACCGCAGCAGTTGTCCGACCCGGAGGCGATGGATCAACTGGTCCGGGTTATGAATTCGGAAGGAATATTGCTGGTGGGGGGGGCACCGATTCCGGAGCCAACCAGGAGAAAAATAAGCGATATCGAGATTCCCGTTTTTGAGACCTATGGCATGACGGAGACGCTGACCCATGTGGCTGTGAAGCGAATTAGTCATCCGACAGAACCTTTGTTCACGGCTTTTCCGGATGTGTCTCTGGACATCGATGCACGAAATTGCTTGACGATTACCGCTCCTTATTTAGGGCCAGATCGGATTCAAACACGAGATATTGTTCGGCTAGAAGATTCCACCCGGTTTGAGTGGGTTGGCCGCCTGGATCGGGTGATCAATTCCGGTGGCGTGAAAATACAACCGGAAGATATCGAGGCGCGAATTGGAGAAGAATTGACCAATCATCTGTTTTTTATTCACCCTCTTCCGGATAAACGGTTTGGTGAAAAAGTTGTGCTGTGGGTGGAGGGGGATCCCGGTTCCGGTATGGAGGCTGACATTGCAGAAATAGTGCAATCCATTCCCGGACTGGAAAGACCACGGGAGTATCATATTCTGCCACGGTTTCAGCGAACGTCGACGGGGAAAATCGATCGGCAGGGAACCGTAGCAGAGTGGCTTGAAAAAGGGAAATGAGGACCATCATTGCCCGGACCAATCACTTATTCTCATTACACGGCTCTGCCGTGTAACTGAAATTGGACGGATATTCTATGCAATGGTCAGCGTTACAACGCAGAGCGTTGTAACAAGAGGGAACTCAGAGCGATAAATACCAAAATACATTAACACTGATCAAATTCGAGCACTCGTTAAACGGCTCTGCCATTTAGCGGAACAGAATCGATATTTTTTTGCAAGGGTCAGCGTCACGAGGGACGAAGGGAAAAAATAAAATTGTTTGAATAACTTATCAATATTGGTAAGATAATTATATGAAATATGACGAACTTATTCAAAAATTCGCCCAACGACCTTTCTTTGAGACTGGTGAGCTTCTTACCCTGTTTGATGAACCTGAATTGCAAGTGATGGCGCGATTGTCCCGATGGGTGTCGGATGGAAAACTAATTCGACTACGACGGGGAAAATACTTATTACCGACATTATATCAGAAAGAACCGGCGCATCCGTTTTACATTTCCAATTATCTGTATACACCGTCTTATATTTCTTTCTATTCTGCGCTCCAGTATTACCAAATGATTCCGGAGCATGTGCCACGAATTCAGGCGTTGACTACGAAGCAAACCGCATCGTGGGATACAATCCTCGGTGCGTTCAGCTATTCTTCCGCAAAACAGAGCCGGTTTTTCGGATATACCCTGCACACTCTGGGAACAGGGAGTCAACAACGAGCTTATATCGCTACACCAGAAAAAGCTCTCCTTGATATTTGTTTATCGCAGGCCGGCGAATGGACCGAAAAACGATGGCTCGGGCTCCGGCTGAATAACATGGAATTGATTCACGCCGAAGTACTAGATGAATACGTATGTCGGTTAAACCGTACCAAGGCATACCGAGCGATTCAGGCTTTAACATCAGCAACGGGAATCAGTTTATGAAGAGCCAAGCACTTTCCATTGTAAAGGAAGCAACATCCCCTCATCAGGCGTATCTGAAACTGCGTGAATTTTTACAACATGTGATTTTGCGAATTCTATTTGAACAGAAAGTATTGCTGGATTGGGTTTTTCACGGTGGAACCGCATTGCGTATTGTTTATGATTTAAATCGTTTCTCTGAAGATCTGGATTTCCATTTAACAACAGCCGATCCCGACTATTCTTTAAGTCCGGTAATCTCAAAACTAATCAAAGCATTAGAACTACAAGGATATTCTATCGGTGATACTGTTGTAAAAGAAAAGACCGTTAGAACGGCGTACATTAAATTTAATGATTTGTTATTTGAAAGCGGATTAACCGTCCACCGTGATGAAAAGTTAAGTATTAAACTGGAAGTTGATACAAACCCTCCGGACGGTTTTCAATGCGAAACAGCTTTAATCAATACCTTCTTCCCATTCAGTTTTACTAATCATGACCCAGGCAGCTTCCTGGC
>JAADFQ010000114.1 GCA_013152835.1 FCB group bacterium | reverse complement strand
CTTCAATCGTAATACTTAACGACGTCCAGCGGTCGCTGAAATTCTGCAAATAGGTTGAAATGGGAATCAAAACATAATTATCCTGACTCTGTCCGAACATTTCACCCACTCGTTCCGCGATTCCCTGAACCATGAACTGCAAACCGTTGATGGAAATCGTTTTCCCCAGGGGGTCTTCAAAGGGAAAAAGCTGATCCACAACATCCATACCCAGTACGGCTGTTCTCCGGGAAAAAAGTACGTCCTGATCGGTAATATCATGTCCGTCGTTTACCGACGTTTTATAGGATCGGAGGGTTCCTGCATCACCGCCCAGTAAATACAGTCCGGCGCGGGAGGTGCGATCTTTATATTTGAAGGTGATCCCGCCCTTGGCATCGGTCACGCTGATCATGAGGGGTAATTGAGCGCGGGATCGCAGGCTTTCATATTGATCAAAGGTAATATTGTGACGGTTTTTATATTTCCGGCGACTGCCTCCGCCAATTTGGATCGCCGGATATTTCTGCACGGAAAACGTATTGGCTCCAAATACATTGAGTCCCGATTCGATGGAACTTTCCAGGGTGCGAATGGCGGTCATGACACCAATGACGCTGAACACCCCGATGGCAATTCCCAATAACGTAAGAATCGACCGCAGTTTATTATCCCGGATCGCTTCCAGGGCCATGCGGAAACTTTCCCGAACCGTATTTTTCAAGTGACCGCGTTTAATGGGCGGTTTACTCATAGCGAAGGGCCTCAATCGGGTCCAGGCGGGCGGCCTTGAAAGACGGTGCGATTCCGGAGATAACACCTACAAATACGGCCAGGAATACGGATAAGACGCCCAGCCAGACCGGCATTGTGGAGGGAAATACGTACTGATCGATTAAGCGGCTTCCTCCATAAGCCAATCCCAGTCCGGCCAGTCCGGCCAGCAGACAAATAAAAATCGCTTCCAGTAAAAATTGTCCCAGAATCAAAGGTCGTGTGGCACCAATGGCCTTGCGGACACCGATTTCCCGGGTCCGCTCCTTGACGGAGACAAACATAATGTTCATGATTCCAATCCCGCCCACAACCAGGGAAAGAACAGTAATGAACACGCCCGTACCGCCGATGGCCAGCTTGATGGCTTTGTACTGAGTTTCAAAAGCCTCTTGTTGATTGATGGCAAAATTATCTTTATCCTGAGGGCGCAGGCCCCGAATCCGGCGCATGACGCCCCGAACTTCCTCCTTCGCTTCACCGGGATCACCGGCAAATTTGACATTAATTTGTATATATCCCCGCCGGGAGAAGATTCGCGTATATGTTCCCAGGGGAATGATGATTTGATTGTCCATGCTGAACAATCCCAGGAATTTCCCCTGTTTCTCCACAACACCGATAACCCGGAAGGTTACCCCGCTGATTTTCATTCGTTCACCCAGGGGATTACGATTTTGGAATAAACCCTGAGCAACATCGGCGCCGATCACCGCTACCCGGGAACCGGAACGATCTTCGCCCCCGGTGATAAAGCGTCCCTGATCAATGTTAATAAAACTGGTTTGCATATACTCCGGCGTGGTTCCCCGAAGCTGGACCCCCAGAAGGCTGTTGTCTCCCCGGGCCACATCCACGCGGCGGGCCATGACGGTCGAAGTGTTTAACACAACATCCGAGGCTGCCTTCAGTTTTTCTCCGTAATCCAACTGCATATCCGGACGGTTGCGCATTTCCCACCAGTCCTGGTTACTGAACCATTCATATTTCCCAATAAATAAGACATCTTTTCCCAGAAAGGACATGGAGCGTTCAAAGGAGCGATCTAATCCGGAAATCAGCGTTCCCATGAGGGTTACGGCCAAAACACCGATCACAATTCCCAGCATGGTAAGCAGGGCGCGGCTTTTATTTTCCAGAATTCCCTGGAAAGAAATCCGAACCGTTTCCCAAATCAGCGTAAACACGGCAACGTTCTACTGGCGAGAAATCCGACTATGTTTCATACGGTGCGTTTACGATCATCATGTTCAATCCGTCCGTCCAGAAGACGAATGATTCGCCGGGCATGTTTAGCCACATCTGCTTCATGGGTGACCAGAATAATGGTGTTTCCCTGGTCGTGAAGACCGTCCAGGATTTTCATAATCTCCACCCCGCTTTTGGAATCCAGATTTCCGGTAGGTTCATCTGCCAGGATGATCGAAGGGTCCGTCACCAGCGCCCGGGCAATCGCCACGCGTTGACGCTGACCACCGGATAATTCATTGGGCTTATGGGTGATCCGATCTCCCAGCCCTACCTTCGTGAGTGCCTGTTTCGCCTTTTCCAGCCGATCTTCCCGCGGTACATTGGCATAGATCAGGGGTAATTCCACATTTCTCAGCGCCGTGAGTTTGGGTAATAAATTAAAGGTCTGAAATACAAAACCGATTTTCCGGTTACGAATGGAAGCCAGTTGATTGTCATCCATTTCATGCACCATTTCGCCGCCGAATTCATAGGTGCCGGCGGAAGGCGAATCCAGGCAACCGATGATATTCATCAACGTGGACTTGCCGGATCCGCTGGGTCCCATAACGGAAATATATTCATTTTCCCGAATGGTCAGGTCCACACCCGCCAGAGCATGAACCAGTTCCGTGCCTACTTCGTAGGTTTTTTCAATTCCCAGAAGAGAGATTAAAGCGTCTGATTTCAAGACTTTATTCTTTCCGGGCTTTTGCAGATTCGTTATCGTCTTTTTCTTTTGCCGGTGGTACTTCCACTACCTGGCCGTGGTTCAATTCCCGGCTGATCGCTTTATAACTTCCGGTAACCACTTCATCGCCTTCTTCCAATCCGCTTAACACTTCATAATGCGTGTCACTGGAAATCCCCACTTTCACCGGCGATACCAGGGCAATCCTTTGATTTTCCTTCAGCGGTCGTTTGCTGAATTCACGGTCCGGGTCCGGAGCAACTTTAAACACCACTTCCAGTAGTTTTTTCTTTTCTCTGGATTTACGATCCCGGAATTCCCCGCTTTTTTTACCGCGATGTTTTTTCGTATTCAGTCTCAGCTGGGCTCGTTCGGCATAATCTTCCGGCCGTACCGTAAGACTCTGAATAGGAATCGCCAGAACGTTTTTTCGTACATCGGTGATGATATTGGCCGTTGCACTCATCCCGGGCCGGATGCGTTCCGGGACATCCAGCATTCGGATTTTCACCTTAAAATTCGTTACCTGTTCCTGGGTTCCCACACTCTGTGTCAGGGCCACGTGGGCGATTTCGGTCACCACACCTAAAAAGGTTGTATCCTGAAAGGCATCCACTTCCACTTCGGCCGTATCGCCTTCTACGACGGAGACAACGTCATTCTCATTCACATCCACCAGCGCTTCCATACGGCTCAGGTCGGCGACGATCATCAGGACATCCGCCTGGAAGGTGGACCCCAGGGCCATTTCACCCACCTCCTTGTTAATCGCGGTCACGATTCCGTCCTGGGGCGAGAGAATGCGTGTTTTGGACAATTCATCTTCCCGGGAATCCAGGCTGGCCTGGGCCTGTTCCAAATTACTTTCCGCCAACTCATACTGGGCGATAATGGCTTCCATCTCCTGCTTGGAAACCAACTGCTGATCATACAGCGACGTTATACGTTCTTTCTCCGCTTTGACTTTTTTCAAATTCGCCCGGGCCGATTTTACCGATGACCGGGCCTGATTCAACGCCGCCTCATGCTGTTTGCGATCCAGGGAAATCAAATGATCCCCGGCCCGGACCGTATCGCCTTCTTCCACGGTAATCTCCGTAATCCATCCGGAGGTTGTGGCGCTGATCTGAACTTCGGTTTCCGGTTGAATCTTTCCGCTGGCATTCACCTTGTGAACAATGGTCTGACGACCGACTTTTTCCGTCTCTACCTTCAGTGCATCTGTATTTGATTTTTTCAGGTTGATTACTACAATGACCGCCAAAACCAGAACGACGATAATTGCAATAATCCAACGTCTCTTTTTGGATGACGACTTTTTTGACTTAGACACAATAAGTTTCCTTTTAATTATTTGTAATCGATTTGTCCAATACGCCCAGCAGAGCGTCAACCCGGGCTTCCTGAATCCGGGCATCGTAGAGTGTGGTAATCACATCGGAACGGGCTTTGACGACGGAAACCTGGGCATCCAGAACCTCCAGAATCGTTGCCGAACCCAACGCATATCGTTTTTCCACTAAATTCAGATCTTCCTCAGCCGACCGGAGTACATCCCGGGTAATCGGGATAATGTCGTGGTAGGCTTTGAGTCCATCCATCGCCGCTGACAGTTGCACCAGCAAATCTTTCCTTGTGGAGGCTTCCTCCAACACTTTTTTGGTTACATTAATCCGCGCCTGCTGAGTTTTTGTGGACAGGTCAAACCCGGAAAACAGAGGGAAGGAAAGGGATAATCCTGCATTAAGTGACCATTTGTCCTGGTATGCTTTACCCAATGAACTGAGTGCATCCGATGAAGCCCCATAGCTTAATTGATAGTTGAGTGAAGGCAGGCGGGCTCCCTTGATTAAATTCAAACTGAGGTTGGCATCTTCCACCGTAGATTTTACTGCCAGAAGGGCCGGGTTGGATTGCTCCAGAATCGTTTTCGCAGCGGCAGGGTCGGGGATTGGTTTTAAGGGTGCATCATCCTCTTTCAATTGAAAAGGTGGGTCGGACGGTGCATGTCCCATGGCATTCAAAAGATTACGCTGGGCCGATCTCAGAGCTACCTCCCGATTTAACAAGTCCATTCGCGCCTGACCTTTTCGCACTTCAGCTTTCAACAGATCCGTTTTTTTCACCGATCCCAAGTCAAATTGTTGCTGAACGAGTTCTACCTGACGAGTGGAGAGTTCCAGGTTTTTTTGAGCCACTTCCAGGAGTCGTTCGGCTTTCAGTTGAGAAAAGAACGCATTTTCCACATCCCGGATCACATTAATCCTGGTTTGTCGTGTGCGTTGTCTGGCAATCACGATATTATTAGAGGCCTGAGCAATCGTGTTCCACCAGCGTCCTCCATCGTAGAGTGTACCGCTGCCGGAAAAACCACTGGATATGGAGGTTACGCTGCTGACTTTCGAAGTCCCGGATCCAATGATCGGTTCTCCGGTAATCGGATCCAACGCAAAAGCCCGTTCGGGAAATCGTGATTCCTGCCAACCGCCGCTCAAACGAAAGGAAGGCATCACCGAAGAATAGGAACCTTTTTTTCCCTGCTCGGCGCTGGCAATATCCAGTTGTGCCGAGAGCAGGGCTTCTTTGGTGGTCAACGCTTCGCGGATGCAGTCGTCCAACGACCAATTTTGCGCCGGTAACCAGGCCGGAATCAGGAGTAGTCCCAGCCACGTAAATTTAATTTTCATACCTTTCCCTAATTAAAAGCAGCGGATAATCCTGCCGTAATCGATAATTGCAGGAACCAGAGAATAAGTAACGCCCCGACATATTTACCGGTTCCCTGGCGGTAGACGATGCCCAATCCGATAGCGATCAGGATCAGGCGCCACAGGCTGAATAAATCAATTCCTGCTAAAAAAGTGTGGATAAAACTGCCCGACTCCCCAATATCCAGGAGTCCCAAACCGGTATAAACCTCAAAACTCCATTTACTCAGCATCAGCGGAATTTTCACAATTAATTCGGGAATATTAATAAAATAGCTCCAGGCCGTCAGCCCGAACAGGGTACTGAATCGGGCTTGTCCGCCGAAAATGAAATTACCGATGAGCAGTGCCATTAAAGCCATGAAAGCGGCCCGGACGGGAAGGGATAGCAGGGAACTTCCCCAGGTTATTACGGTGATAGCTGTTGAAGGATTATCAAACCGATCCTTCATATCCAGCATTAATTCTTCCTTTTTTTCCTCCGGAATCCGACTGCTGTTTTCGATCCGGCTCACCGACTGTTCGAATTGCACATCCCGGACCAGGTCCTTGAGAAAAACCATGCTAACGATTCCCACCAAAGCCAGGACCAAAACCGGTGGCCAATACAGGCTGGATTGAGAAGGTAAATCCGGTAATTCCGATTCGTCGCGGAAACGTTCGAAAAATTCGCCGGGGGCGATAAATAAACTGATGATCGATGAAAACAGGTTCATAAAAAACCTCGCATAGAATAGTGTTAAGAGGAATTTGACTCTGGTGAAGTCAAAGAGTTGTCCGATTTCTCAGGATTCAGAAAATCTTTTTTATGGGTTCGGAGATAATCCAGTACAGCGTCGTAATTATTTTCAACACGCCCGTCCAGAATCGCTTCCTCAAGGGCTTTTTTAATCTTTCCTACCAGACGCCCTTCCCGGAGATTACATTCCTGCATAATAACATCACCCCGGACCGGTGATTGAAATGCCCGCAGTTGATCCCGTTCAGTCACATCCTGCATTTTTTTCTCCACCCGGTCAAAATTCCCCAGATAACGTGTAACCAGGTGGGGATTTTTGGTAGTGATATCGGCCCGGCAGAGAATTAATAGGTCGTCCAGATCATCTCCGGCAGCCACCATCACCCGGCGAATGGCGGAATCGGTAACCTCTTTTTTTGCCAGGGCAATCGGTCTCAGGTGAAGCCGAATCATCTTTTGGAGATAGGCTTTGTATTCGTTGGAAAGCTTCATTCGTCGGGCTATGTTTTCAAACATCCGGGCCCCGACCTCATCGTGACCATGAAAAGTAAACCCCTTTTTGGGATCAATTCGCCGGGTTTGTGGTTTGGCAATATCGTGAACCAGCGCCGCAAAGCGAATCCTGGTTTTCGGTGTTAAACGGGCAGCATTATCCACCACCTGAAGGGTGTGATGAAAGATATCCTTGTGGTGCCATTCTTTTGGTTGTTGAAGTCCGACCATGATATCAATTTCAGGAAAAACACGGGCCAGGAGTCCCGACTTTTGCAAAATTAAAAAACCAACGGAAGGCACCGATGTGGAAAGTATTTTCAGCAATTCCGCTGTAATGCGTTCCCCTGAAACGATGGATATTCGGGAAGCTTGTGACCGCATGGCCAGCAATACGGACGGCTCCAGGTCAAAGTTCAGTTTTGCCATAAAATATGCTGCCCGCAGCATCCGCAGCGGATCTTCGGAAAATGTAATCATCGGATCCAGGGGCGTACGCAAAAGTCCCCGGGATAAATCCGCAATGCCATTCCAGGGATCATGCAGATCTCCGAACCGTTCGGGATGCAAATCAACCGCCAGGGCATTGATCGTAAAATCCCGGCGGGATAAATCTCCGGTTAAGTCGGTATAAATGATCTCATTCGGTTTACGTGAATCCGTATCGTAGGTTTCTGTCCGGGCCGAAGCAATTTCGATTTCCAGGTTTTTATCGGGAATCCGGGCCGTGCCGAAGTCAGGGAAAGGAACCACTGTGTTCTTTCCCATGCGATCCGCCAGGTTCCGGGCAAACTGAATTCCATCACCCACGACCATAATATCCAGATCCGTGATAGTGGCTCCCAGTAACAAATCACGGACCACGCCGCCTACGACATAGGTCTCAATCTCCAGATCACGGCCCACCTGACCGATGAGCGTCAACCGTTCGGTAACCGGAGAATCCGGCGGAAGTAAATCACGGATATTGGTCATGCTGAAAATTACGGCGAGATTCGAATGTCGGAACATGGGAAAGACGTGTAAACCGGATAGGTTTCCCTTGCCTGACGTTTTCCCAAGCATCTACCTTTGACCCCATGTTCCGAGCGACCCTATTCAAGATCATTTTGATAGTTCCGGCCGTTTTATTCTGTCAATTTTCCCGTGTATCCATTTCGGTCGATGCTCAACTCCTGCGCAGTTCCGAAAAACAAATCCTGGGCCCTCTGGAACAGGAAATATCCCGATTCTTTACGTCCACTGAATTCGATCAGGAATATAACGATTTGGGTATCGAACTTCAGATCCAATTGATCTTTGAAGGCACCAGCATCAAGGGATCGGCGCAAACCTTTATGGCCCAGACGTTGTTTTCCAACGGAACGGATCAGCGGTTTTTTGACAAGGCTGTACAATTCGTGTATGCGCCGAATCAATCTTTGTATTACGATCCCGTTAAATTTGAATCCCTGCCCAGTTTCCTGGCCTTTTACGCCAGTATTATTCTGGCCGGTGAAATTGATACGTATGAACCCACCGGAGGCACATCCCAATACGAGACCGCCCGGACGATTGCTTTGCGGGGAGCTGCTTCCGATTATTCCCGGGGATGGGATAACCGGGTGCAACTGGTGGATGATTTATCTTCCAACGGACCGCTGAGACGAGCCCGCTTTCACTATTATTATGGTGATGAACTCCTCCGGGATCAGAATCCGGAACGGGCATTGGAAGAATTCCAGGCCATGCTTAGCGAATTGGATCGCGTATTTATCCGGTCGCCCCGGGAACGGTATACCCTGTTGTTTTTAAAAGCCAATGCACCGCAATTAACCCGTGACCTGGTCATCCTGAACCGGATCGCCGACCTGGAGCACTTGAGTACCCTGGACCCGGATAACCGCGATCTTTATTTAGGTCGGGAACGACCTAACGAGCCGTAAGTTTTACGTCCCAATATATAATAAGACCAGACAATACTTCCCTGATACATGGATTGGAGGACCTTCCGGTCCCTTTTTTGACGCAATGCCTTAATCCAGCGACGGCGTCGTAAAATATGTCCGGGATGCGTCAGAAACCAACCCAGAGAAGCCAGTATACCGCGCACGTGATTCCAGTCCAGTAATACAATGGCATACAGCAAAGCCACCCATTCCAGCATGAAACGAAAGGGAAACAGGTATACCGTTAGCGGCAGCGAATAATTAGTCAGCAGCAATAGCATGGAATTTCGGTGGTTCAAATAATATTTACGGTAGGAATACATGGTCAGGGTAACGGCGTTGCGATGGTAAACCACCGCCCCCGGGATGACGCGCACCTGCTTGCCCATGAGGTGAAACCGCCAGCAAAGATCAATTTCTTCCATGTGGGCAAAAAAGGAATCATCAAACCCGCCGGCTTGCCGGAAAAGGTCAGCCCGCACCAGATTGGCGGTTCCGGAGGCCCAAAAGATGTCCGCGAAATTTTCGTATTGTCCCCGGTCACGTTCCAGGGTTTGAAATATCCGACCCCGGGTAAACGGATACACAAATACATCCAGCTCGCCTCCGGAGCCGCCGGCATAGTCGAAAAACTCGCGGTGGAAATAATTCAGTATTTTGGGCTGAACCGCGGCCAGTTCCGGGTTGGCGTCCATGGCTGCAACCAAGGATTCAATCCAGCCGGGAACATGGGTTGTATCATTATTTAAGAATAAAAAATATTTGCCTTTTGCCTTTTCAGCGCCTGCATTACATCCTCCGGCATAACCCTTATTCATCGAATTTTCTACCAGGATTACATGCGGATAATTTTCCCGTATCCACGGGGCACTTCCGTCGGAAGAGGCATTGTCAACGACGATAATTTCCGTATCGGAAGGAAGCGCGGTCTGAAGCGAATGAAGACATTCCCCCAGAATTTCTTTCCCATTCCAGTGGGGAATAATTATAGAAACTTTAACGGATGTATCCTGGGAGGCGTGCACCGGCGTCGAACCTGAACTCAGCGACTATTGTGCGTCCCGCAACTCATTCAACATTGACTGGGCTGCCTTGTCCTTGGGATTTCGCTGTACCCAATCTTCCAGGACCGTAATGGCGTCTTCAGTCTGATCAAGGTCACGATACACCATCACCAGATAAGACACGATTTCCGGAAGATTACGCTGCCATTTATTCCAGGTACGCTGATCGAGACCGGCCGGACGAACGCCCTGCCGTTCTATCGCCGATTCCAGGCTGGTATAGGTATCATACAATTCTTTTAGAATATCCCGACCCTTCTCCGGTTTTTTCAAATCCTGGATATACGCCTGACTAACCCGCAGCCTGATACGGACGCTTAAATCCTTATCATTTTCCAAATCATCCAGGATTTGTTGTTCTTTTTCCAGTTCACCCAATTCCCCATAAAGCTGGCCTACCTGCAAGTAGAGCTCTCTGGCGTCCATGGGGATTGTTTCCACCGGGATATTCCGTTCCATTTCATCCAAAACGGTGATGACTTTCCCGCGTTTTTCATCGATTGCGGCCGTGTTTTCAGGGTCTTTCTTTTTCATGTCCTGCCAGTCAAAATAGTATTGAACGGCTAACTGCATATAGGCGCTGCGATAATTTTGCAGCAGGCGGATAATCTGGGGATTAAAGAAGACCTGAGGATTTCCCAGGTTCCGGAACAGATACCCCCGTTGGGGCTGACGGGACGGCTGCAACACGGAATCCTCCGGTTTAATATCCAGAAGGGCGGTGGGGGTGAATTCCCGGGACCATCGGAGGTCGCCAACCCGGTTCATCAGATTCGCTTCCATGATTTCGGAATTTACCGGGTTTACTTTGTGACTGTTAAGCCGAAAGACCAAGCCTTCCATGGAGAGGTAGTCATCCAGCCCGATTTTATTGACCGGCGATACCGTTACGGCAAAATAGATCGGATATTTCCAGCGGGCATCATTGATGATTCGCATAATCATCATATCCTGTACCTTTAGCGCTGCATTGGCATAGGTCGGCGATAAAGTCCACTCCATAAAACCGTCTTTATTCTCCGGATCATCGGCCACCGGAATGCGAACTTTCTGTTTTTTCCAGGGTTGCAACCCGGAGGTTAAATCGTCAATTTGTTGATCTGAAAGACGGATAAAGCGTTCACCCGGTGGACGGGAGTCACGCAGTTGTTTGATATACCAGGGAGTATTCAGCAAACTCAAATTGGCCACTGTTACATCTTTGCGAATGCCCTCCACTTCCTGCAGATACCATAAAGGGAAGGTATCGTTGTCCCCGTTGGTAAATATGATCCCGTTGGGTTCACAGGATTGGAGGAAATTATAGCTCATATCCCAGGCTACATAATTTCCGGTACGGTCATGCTGGTCGTAATTGGCCCGGAGCATGATTCCGGGCATAAAAATAAGCAGCGCCACGATAGCACCCATAGTGACCCGCCCGGCCAGTTGTTTTTCCCGTATATATTTTGGGATTGCCTCCAGGAGTGCCGCTGCGCCGATCCCGATCCAAAGCGAAAACGCCAGGAAACTCCCCACATAGGAATAGTCCCGCTCCCGTGGCTGAGGATTATCCTGATTCAAATATATGATCACGGCGAGTCCGGTGAGAAAGAACAAGGTAAATATGGTAAAAGCATTTTTCGGGTCTTTATAAAACTGGTAGGCCATCCCAAAAAGACCCAGGAAAAGAGCCAGGGGTAAGCCGAATTGAAACCAATCCACACCATCCTCCCGGCTATTGGCTCCAAAGGCGGTTACACCGGGATCGCCGGAGGGTCCCCGTCCGGCAAATTGCCAGAGGAAATACCGCCAGTACATTTTTTTCACCTGATAATTGAGGAAAAAGTCCCATTGCTTGCCAAAATTATAGAAGGCATACTCCCGATTCTGACTTCCGGAATACTCCCGGCCGTTTGCGGGACGACCCACAATTTCCGGCTTACTGGGTAACTTGGGATATTTGCGAGGCAGTTGCCCGATGGTTCCATATTGTTCCCGTTCCAGATAGGAAATGGCCGCCGGAATGGTTTCCGGATTATTTTCGTCAATTGCCGGATCCTGGTTGGAGCGAATGAAAATGATGGTATAACTGGAATAGCCGATTAAAATCAATAGGATGGAAGAAAGGATAATCGACAGAACGGATTTATGCTGCCGGATTGCCCAGATTCCGGCGATCGTCAACGCCACAACAATAATGGCGATTCCAATAATGCCAAAATCCCTCGCCAGACGGGGAAGCCCCTTTATAATCCCGTTGTGAATAATGAAAAAAGCGACCGCGGTCATGAGAACAACCGCGCTGAATGATTTCCATGAGAAGGAAGATTTCCGAAAATACATGATTAAAGCAATATAGGGCAGCGTCAACAGATTCAACAGGTGAATGCCGGTGGCCAGTCCGATCATGTAGGCGATAATCAGTAAATAGCGTTCATTTCCCGGTTCGTCGGCTTTTTCGGACCAGAGCAGAATCAGCCAGACGACGATGGCGGTAAAAAAGGTACTCATGGCATAGACTTCCGCTTCCACGGCATTGAACCAATTACTGTCGGTCACGGCGAAAACCAGCGCACCAACGAGTCCGCCGCCGATGGCGATCAGTACATCCTGATTATCCTTCAGCCCGTTCCGGAGTTGGGCGATAATTCTGACCAGAATCAGGTACACCAGCATGACCGCAAAGGCGGTAGCGATCGGCGACATGAGATTTACCCGGAAACCGATATCCGTACTGGTGGGTAGCATGGAAAACAAATGTCCCAGAATTAAAAACAGGGGACTCCCGGGAGGATGGGGGACTCCCAGCGTATAGGCCGTGGCAATAAATTCACCGCAATCCCAAAAAGAAACGGTTGAAGCCATTGTGGAATAGTACAGGACGAATGTGGCGATAAATATCAATCCTGCTATGATTCGATTGGTTCGGATAAAATTAGTCATACCGTAAACAGTCCTTGTAACATATCGATCAGGTTAACTTCGGATCGGTGTTCTGAGATTTTTCTTGTGATTCTGCGGAAAAGGCATCCTTCAGTTCACCCAGGAGAGAACTGACGTAAGTGTCTTCTTCCACAGTCATATTTTTATCTAAACGTTTGTACAACATGTCCAGCATATCAATGGAAATGGCAGCCTGGTGCAAGTCTTTTGAGGACCGGCCCGTTTGCGGGTCTTTCATCCGACCCATGGCCATCCAGGCGCTATGCACAATGGATGCAATCAATTGATCGAACAATTGTTCCTCGGTCAGTTCGCTGCTTAATGTCATTGTATTCTTTCGAGGTTGAACAGTTCCGGGGATTCATCCCGGTTCAAAGCCGGGGAATTTAGCGGTAAGCCCGCCATGGAATGAACTGCTAAATCAGTCGGCAATGCACCGCGCCACCCAAACCAGGGACGAACACTTCTCAACATGAATTGTCCCCCGGATAAAGGACTGAATTCCGCGCCACCCGCCCCGCAATATACTTCCGTTGGTTTCCATTTGTCGCTCCGATAAGAGCGATATGTAAAACGGGTCCAGAGGTAACGATTTTACTGTTTGTGTTTCAAAACCGGTATTTTCCAATAAGGTTTGCAGTCGTGTAAATGTATAATGCATCACATGCCGGGGTACATCCCAGGCGGCCCAGTCCGGTCCATAAGTTCGGGCTTCCCACGACCCGGCGTTAGGGACGGCTACAATCAGCCAGCCGCCCGGCTTCAGACAGTCCCGGAGCCGGATTAATATTTCTTCCGGATGGTAGAGATGCTCCAGGACATGCCACAGCGTTATTATATCCGGATTTTGGTTTGGACCCTGTAAAAATTCATCCGGGGCGACCACCGGACCAGGCAATACATCCTGAGCGATTTTCCGGGCCCGTTCTGCCGGCTCCACGCCGGCAACCTGCCAGTCATGCCGGGCCATTTCTTCCAGAAAGAAGCCGCCGCCACAGCCGTAGTCCAGAATTAGCCCGCCGCGAAGCCCGGTTTTCTTTTCCACAAACTTCCGTTTCCTTCCCACGGACCAGCGCCGTGCCAGAGCATAGGCATGTCCCCACAAACCCCGGGGAGCGACGGCATGGGATACATAATCTTCAGACTGATAATAGGCGCCGATTTCCTTTTCGTTCGGCGGATTTCCGGTGAAGGTCAGACCGCATTCCCGGCAATCGCAGATTGTGAACCAGACGCCGGATACCAGCGCATCGCAGCACGCGAAACGTTCCTCAGCATCGCCGGACCCACACAACGGACAGATAACCGGAGGGTTAACTGATTCGGACATAATCCAGATACTGTTGGTAATGATGTAAAAAATGATTCCGAAGCGTCGCGTGATCCTGCTTTCTCAGATGGGGGTCACGTTTAATCAGTTCAAAAGCCGCCTGCCGTGCCTGTCGGATGATCGGACCGTCCTTCACCAGGTCGGCAATTTTGAAACGAATAAATCCGCTTTGCTTGAGCCCAAAGAATTCTCCGGGTCCCCGTAGGCGTAAATCAGCATCGGAAATAGCAAATCCATCGGTTGTTTCTTCCATGATTTTCAGGCGTTGATCAGCTATTTCGGTCTGGTTCCGTTTCACCAGAATACAGTAGCCCTTGTCTTGTCCCCGACCAACCCGGCCCCGGAGTTGGTGCAACTGGGTGAGACCAAACCGGTCGGCATGTTCGATTAACATTACCGTCGCATTGGGAACATCAATCCCGACTTCAATCACGGTAGTGGCGATCAGAATGGACAGGCGGTTTTCGGCAAAGGCGGACATCTCCGCTTCTTTCGCGTCTTTCTTCTGCCGCCCGTGAAGCAGTCCCACCGTGTAGCCTTTAAATACTGTCCGGGAAAGTATATCCTGTGCCTTCACGGCCGCTGCCAGATCCGATTTTTCCGATTCTTCCACCAGGGGATAAACAATCATGGCCTGGTGTCCCCGATCGACTTCATCCCGGATAAACTGATACACTTTTTCCAACTGTTCCGGCAATACGACGCGGGTAACTACCGGCTGACGATTTTTCGGCATTTCATCGATGACGGAAACATCCATGTCTCCATGGTACGAAAGGGCCAGGGTGCGGGGAATCGGTGTGGCGGTCATGGCCAACACATGAGGATGATAACCTTTGCTTAAAAGAGTTCCTCGCTGAACAACGCCGAATCGATGCTGTTCGTCAATGATTGCCAGCCCCAACCGATGAAACCCAATATCCTCCTGAATCAATGCATGGGTACCAATTACTACCGGTAAGCGTCCTTCCGCGAGAGCCGTCAGGAGTTTTTTTCGTTCTGCCGAAGCCGTTTTTCCCACCAATAACGCGCAGGGAATATTCACCTTTTCCAAATACCCGCCGATGGAATGATAGTGTTGTCGGGCCAATATTTCCGTGGGCGCCATGATGGCGGTTTGAACTCCGTTTTCCGCGGCGATAACCGCTGCAAACACGGCCACTACTGTTTTCCCGGAGCCCACATCGCCTTGCAACAAGCGATTCATAGGCGTTGGCTGTGCCAGATCATGGCGAATTTCGGACAATACCCGTTTTTGCGCTTCAGTCAGCGGGAAAGGCAGCGAGGCGTAGACGGATTTTACCAGCTCACCGGCCAGGGGCAGGGGCGTGGTTTGTTCACTTTTCACTGCTTTGCGCCGCAGGGCCATAAGCAATTGAAGAAAAAAGTGTTCCTCGAATTTGAAGCGGTGAATTGCGGCCGTCAGTTGATCTTCCGAATCGGCGTAATGTATCCATCGAAAGGCGTTGTCTCGCGAGGTCAGTCCATATTCCTGAAGCAGGACTGGAGGAAACAGATCGGGAATCGCAGACAGGCCGGTAAGAACCGATTGTAAAATGCGTCTTAAAGGGCGTTGATCCAGCCGGACTTTTTTCAATCCTGTAGTCAGGGGATAGAGCGGTATAATTTTCCCGGAATTCAGGGGATCGTCATCGGCGTTCAGTTTATCGTATTCCGGATGGACCATTTGAAAACCGTTGAAAAAATCAATTTTGCCACTGACGGCCAGTTGATCCCCGATTTTCAGGGTTCGTTTCATATAATCTCCGCCCCGGAACCAGACCAGTTTCAACTGACCGCTTCCGTCGGATAGGATGGCCTGGAAAAGCTTTCGACGGCGGGTTGGTTTTTCACCGCAAGCGAGGATTTTACCCACGATGGTGGCCGTATCTCCCGAGTTCAGGGAACGGATGGGTGTTATGGTCGTCCGGTCTAAATGTCGCCGGGGAAAATAGTATAATAAATCTTCAACGGTGTTAATTCCAAGCTTACTCAGGGCCTGGGCGCGAACGGGCCCCACACCTTTGATAAATTGCAGGTCAGCATTGATCTGAACCGTCGGTGCGGTCACAAATAATTAATTCCAGGATTTGCGATATGTATAGGTGATCACCTGGGAAGATTCGGATGCAATCGTCACCGGGAAATAGATGGTATTGGCATCTTCTTTGATATATCGGGTGGATTGATCCCGGATCACCCAGTCTCCGGAGATATGCTCGATAAATTTCACCTGGATTGGCTCCGTCCGCTGGTTAATGACCGTCAATTCGATACTGGCTTCTTCACTTTTTCGCTGACGGCTGTAGTTTAAAATCCGTCGCTTTCCGGTTACATCAAAAGCCCGGCCACCGTTTAATTTTACGGTGCCCCCCTTGAGTACCGGTTTCAACCGGTCTTCCCCCAGGAATTCCATACTGGTCTTGGTATTCAAATACATCTTCATGGATCCGGCCGGTAAGGGAATATTGAGATCATTCTCGGCCGTGTTGTCAAATTCCACCAATACTTCCAGCGGTTCTTCCCTTTGACCCCGTTCCGAATTTTGAAAGACGTACGTTTTCCGATATGCAATTTTTCGTGGTTCATAGAGGGCGGTGGTTAAAATATCCCCGGGATAAAGTGAATAGTAATCCTGGAGTCGATAAATATGAAAGTCCCCCAGGCCGGATTCCTCCGGAACGGGAAAATCGGCATTACTTTCGGCCATGGCTGTCTTCACCATTGTTCGCATTCGCTGAACTACCGGGGAATGACCGGCGGACCGGTTCAGTTGTCCTTCCACCAGATGCAGTTTCAGATTGGGAAAAGTCGCCTGTGAATTATTGGAAATCTGAGCTTCCACGATCAGTTCGGCTATTTGACCCGGTTCATCCATAATCATCCGATAATCGGCGGTCCAGGAAAACCCTGTGGATAAATACATAAGATACCCGGAAGCTGTCCGGGTAGTGTCGGCGGACAGGCGCCAGGAAATTTCGGGCGATGACCTGCCCGGTTCCAAGGCCCCCTCCACGGTAATATAATCCACCCGATTCCGGGGAATGATCACAATTTCATCTTTATCCTGGAGCGTCAGCGTGGAAGAACTCAATTCAATTAATATTCCGGATTTACTTTTTTCTCCGGTAACCTTGACCTCCACAAAATCACCCAGTCGGGTTGCCACGTAATTCCATCCCCGGGGTCGCTCTCTGGTGAGACGCTGATCCAGGATTTGTGCGCCGGAGATCACCAGATGCGGTGAATCCGTCAGTACTCCCTCCGGCAAATTGTCCGTATGCACGGTAGTCAATCCACCGTTTACAATCCATTCGACCGGTTGCTTTACCAGGGCAACCCCATCCTTGTACAGGGTCATGACTGCAGGAGCTTCCTGTCCCTGAACCAGGGCTAATAAAAAAAGCAGATTACGTGTTGTTCTCATTCCAACAACTCCAGATTTGCGGTTAATTTATTCATTTCTTCTGTCATATCAGCTAATTTTTGTTTTTCCCTGATCACCACTTCCCGTGGCGCCCGTTCCAGGAATTTTTCGTTACCCAGTTTTTTTTGAAGGCCGGCTAAATGTCCGTTCAATTCATGTTGACGCTTTTGCAGCCGTTTCCGTTCCAGATCAATATCAATCAATCCTTCCAGCGGAAGAAATAACTCCAGTCCCTGAATTACGGCGGTAGCCGACTGGGGCGGACGCAGGGCGTGGGGATCAATCGTAATCGTATCCAGAGAACCAAGTGACTTGATAACCGCCTCCTGCCGATGAAGAATACTGGCGGCAGTCTTCTCGGCACGGAGTACCAGATCCGCTTTTCGCGCCGGGGGAATATTCATCTGACCGCGAATGGTTCGCACGGCGGTAATGACATCCTGAACCAGGGTCATTTCCTGTTCAGCCGACGTATCGATCCAGTCAGGATTGACCTTTGGCCAGGGAGATACAATCAAATCCTGGGCATTCTCCGGGCGAATAGAGCTCCATAATTCCTCGGTGATAAAAGGTGCATACGGATGAAGCATGGCCAGGATTCCCCGAAGGACATGAACTGCCACGACCCGTGCTGAACGGGCCGAATTTTCATCCGGCGACTGAAATCGTGTTTTGGCGATTTCCACGTACCAGTCGCAGAAATCATTCCAGGTAAATTCATAAATCACTTTGGCGGCTTCATTAAAATAAAAGCGATCCAGTTGACGGTTGAGTTTGACAATGGCCTGCTGGTAGCGACTGAGAATCCATCGTTCAGGTAAATCCAGAGAATCGACAGAGCGTACCGAATCGGTAGGAAGACCATCCGGTAGATTCATCAAGACAAACCGGGAGGCGTTCCATAATTTATTCATGAAGTTACGCCCTACTTCCAGTCGGGAATTGGTAAACAATACATCCAATCCCTGGGGTGCCATCAACATGATCCCGAAGCGAACGGCGTCGGTGCCGTACTGTTCAAACAAATCAAAGGGATTGGGTGAATTTCCCAGGGATTTACTGAATTTCCGTCCCTGCGCATCCCGTAAAATGGATGTGAAATACACATCTTTAAAAGGAATGTCGTTGCGGAATTCCAGTCCGGCCATGATCATTCGCGCCACCCAGAAAAAGATAATATCGGGGCCCGTCACCAATGCATCGGTGGGGTAAAAATAGGTCAGGTCCTTCGAATCGTCCGGCCAGTTGTGAACGCCGATGGGCCAGAGCCAGGAGCTGGCCCAGGTATCCAACACATCGGGATCCTGAACCCAGCCTTCCCCTTCCGGCGGTTCCACGCCGCAATAGATTTCTTCACCCCGATACCAAACCGGAATGCGATGGCCCCACCACAATTGACGGCTGATACACCAATCCCGGATATTTTCCATCCAGTGATTAAATGTTTTTACCCAATGTTCCGGATGAAACCTGATTTTTCCGGAATTCACTGCTTCCAGCGCCGGAGCGGCCAGGGTATCCATTTTCATGAACCATTGTTCCGTAAAGTAATATTCGATGGGAACCTGTCCCCGTTCGGAAAACCCGACTTTATGGGTGTAGTCTTCAATTTTAACAATTCGGCCCAACGCATCCAGGTCTTTGACAACCTGTTCGCGGGCAGCTTCCCTGGTGAGGCCCCGGTACGGTTCCGGAACATTGTCATTCAGGGTAGCGTCTTCGTTGAGGATCTGGACGAATTCCAGTTGGTGGGTTTCACCCATGGAAAAATCGTTGGGATCGTGAGCCGGGGTCACTTTCACACAGCCGGTTCCGAATTCAGGATCGACAAAATCGTCGGCAATGATCGGGATTTTCCGGCCCACCAGAGGCAACTCCACCGTTTTCCCGATTAAATGTCTGAAACGATCATCGTTGGGGTTAATGGCTATGGCCGTATCGCCCAGCATGGTTTCAGGACGGGTCGTGGCCACCACGACCGATTCTTCCGAATCCAATACGTCATAGCGCAGATACCAGAGATGTCCGACAACTTCCCGGTGAATCACTTCTTCATCGCTGATGGCGGATTTGGAAACCGGACACCAGTTCACCAGACGATGACCGCGGTAGATCAGGCCTTTACGATACAGGCGAACAAATGCTTCCAGGACGGCCCGTGAGTATCCCTCGTCCATAGTAAACCGTTCCCGGTCCCAGTCGCAGGAACAGCCCAGTTTTTTGAGCTGGTTGATAATGATTCCGCCGTATTTTGCTTTCCATTCCCAAGCGTGGTTTAAAAATTCTTCCCGGCTTAATTGATCTTTAGTCAGTCCCCGGTCAGCCAGCATTTTGACCACCTTGGCTTCGGTGGCAATGGACGCATGGTCGGTTCCCGGAATCCAGCAGGCTTCCTTGCCTTCCATGCGGGCTTTGCGAATCAGGATGTCCTGAATCGTATTGTTCAGGACATGTCCCATGGTGAGCATACCGGTCACGTTGGGTGGTGGTATGACAATTGTGTAGGGTATTTTTTCCGGGTTGGGATGACCGGAAAAATATCCTTTTTCCAGCCATTCGGCATACCAGCGATCTTCGATAGACTGGGGTTGATATACTTTTTCTAATTCAGGCATCGTCGTTTGTTATTTCCGTCGTAGGGGGTTCAGCGCTCCAGCGCAAGGCTGAAAGCAGTCGTTAATTTCAATACATTTTGATTGGCTTTTACCAGGTTGCCGCATAATATTTTACACAGGTTCCGCATGACTTTATACCCGGTTTTTGGATAAGCGTCACAAATCCTGAATAAATCCTGTTTCATTAATTTGGCAAGACGGCAGTCGGTAATGGCCCTGACGGTCGCTGTCCGGCGATCATCCTCACTAAACAGGGACATTTCGCCAAACAGGGGTCGGATATCGCTGGACAGTTTAATGATCGCTTTTTCCCGTGTATCGCCGCCATCCTTGGATAAGGGCAAGGTAAGATTCTGGGTGATTTCCACGGTTCCGTCCACCAGCAGATATATGGAGTCGCCGATTTCACCTTCCACGATGAATTCAGTTCCGGTGGAAACATTCACTTCCTTAAAAGCGCCCTTAAAATGATTCAATTCATCATCGGTGAGATCATTAAACAGGGAAAACTGATGTATCAGGTTTAAATCCATAACCGCCTCATGGAATTACAATCGCTCGTTCATTGGCCTGGATCACATACTCTCCGGAAGGATTAATGACGGTCCGTACTTTGCTTTCTTCCTGAAGGGAAATACCGCCTTCTTTCAATTTCCGCTCAATGAAGGCGTCCAGCGCTGACGAATCGGCGGAAAGGATTTCTCCGATTCCCAGGCTTTCGTCCTTAGAAAAAACGCCGATCAGGACCCAATGCTTCTTATCGCGAAACCAGGTGAATAAATCATCGTAGGATTTCCCGACAAACTCGTGAGGAATATTGACCCGCAAGAATCGGTTTTTACTACGATTATTTACCAGGGAATTAAGTGTTTGGGGAACACCGGGATTGACGACGTGTGAGGCGACCATGAATGCGCCAAAGTCATCGCTTAGGACCACTTCATCCACATTGGCACGCCGGATATGTTTCAAATTCTCTCGTTCGTTCAAATAGGCGATAACCCGGATTTTCGGATCGATAGACTTAATAGTCAAGGTGGCGAAAATGGTTTTTTCATCAGGGCTGGTCACGGCACTATCCGTCTGATTGGGAATAATAACCACCGTATCCGCCGATCGGAGCGAGGCGCGTTCCAAAATCCGTTCATTGGTAAAATCGCCGGCCACGTAATGAATTTTCAGGTCCCTGAATTTATTTTTCAGACTGTTGATATCGTCTTCATTCAAATCATTGATGAGTACAATATCCGGTTTTTCATCCCCGGCAAGATATTGAATGGAATCCAGAATCTGTTCGCCGTTCCGGTTCCACCCGCAAAAAACGATGTGTGATTTGATGTCCACTTTTTCCAAACCTTTTCCTTCCCGAATTTTTTTAGCAACAAAAATTGAGGAAATAGATGCTGTTAACAATGAAACCAGTGAAATCCCGGCGAACATGACAAATACGGCGAAAACTCGTCCCTGGGGAGATTTGGGTACAAAATCGCCGTAGCCCACTGTTGTCATGGTCACAATGGCCCACCAGAAAGGTGTTTCGCCTTCCGTGATTTCGCCGGTCTCAAATGATTGTAATACAATTCCCCCTACAATCACAACTATCAGGAGGCCAAACCCAACCTGGAAAAACGAATTACGAATTACTGCTCGAAACCAATACCGCATCTTACAAAATTACCGCTATCCCGACGGAAAAACCATGCTGGAGTTTTGGCCGGTACGGAATAAGACCGGATGTGATAAATATTGGTTTATCTACAATCGAAAAAGTCTAAATTATTTCGTTCATTTTATGGGGTTTTGTGCATATTCATTCCATACACGTTCGTTGCTTTATATTTCTGTTATTGTGCCTGGATGTACAGGCCAAAGAGGCGGTCCGCACCCAATCTCAACCGGGCTCACTGATCATTGAACTGTCTCTGGATTCCGTCTGGGTCGCTTCCGATGGACAGATCCGCAGCTCCCGCAGCTCCCCGTCCTTACCGTCGGCTTACTTTTCAACAGGGCTACCGCTGCCTGTTTATCGGGAGTTTTTCCCCAATCTTCCGGAGAATCCCCGGGTCCGGGTTTTTCATGGCAGAGCCCGATCGTTTTCCCTGAAATCATCTCCAACAGTTGTCAGAGAACAGGGAAAAGGAGCCCCCCTGGAAGGACCGCAAGCGCCGCTTCCACCCCGGACCAGTCAATTGTTTTCGGTAGATCCCTCGTCGGTTTATCCCGGTTCCGTGGTCACACTATATCCCCTGCATCAAGTGGGAAATTCCGTGGTGGTTTGGATGCCCCATTTATCCTTGGTGATTACCTGGCCTCCTTCCCCGGGACCCACGATACAACCGCTTTCCAAAACCAGAGTAACCGCGCTCTCAAAACCAGTAAATAACCGCAGCGATTTTTCCGGTCCTCCGGTTCCCGATTATCAGTATTCGTCGAACCTGGTCCGGATCAGTGTCGATCACGAAGGCTGGTATGCCATCACCTATGCGGACTTGATTGACAATAATGTAGTGATTTCCGGGATTGATCCCCGGACCTTCAGACTCTGGGATCGGGACCGCGAATGTTCCCTGATCGTTCCCGGTGAAAGCGATGGGAATTTCTCCCCTGATGATCGGATTATCTTTTGGGGTCAACCGGCTCCCCCGCCGGAAGGGGTGACGTACCGCTCCAACTTTTATTCTCAGGAGCATTGGTATTGGCTGACCTGGGGAAGTGGAGCCGGACAACGCTACGTTGAGGAAAGTTCCTACCCGGAAGCGCCTCTGGATGAAGTCTATCATCCGAACAGTTTTACGGATACCCTGCATGTTGAATCCAACGACTACTTCGCCCGTTTAGGCTCCCGGGATCTGCATGCCGAATGGGATCAGTTCGACCATTTTTTTATGGATCCTCCGATTCAGGGGGGCCGGTCTGTAGATTTTAATCTGAAGATCGATTATCCGACTCCATCTACCGAAAAACGGTTTTCTCTGAAAGCTGAATTCAGGGCATCACCGGCAATGTTCATCAACTACAGGTAACGCTGAATCACATCGTCTTAGGTTCTTCAAACTGGACGGGTCAGGGAAGCCTGCTCTTCGAAACGGATCCCAATCAAGTTTTACCCAATTCCGGCTTAACTCATGGTGAAAATGTTTTTACCTGCACGCTTTCCGGAGGTGATCCCACAAACCGGTACGATCAGGTGTATTTGAACTGGGTTGACCTGGCCTATGATCGCGAATATCGGGCGGTGAATAATAAACTAACTTTCCGACGGGACAGTGAACTGTCCATTATGAATCAATATCAGATATCAGGGTTCACTTCGTCAGACATTACTATCGTCAAGGCTGATTTGACACGGCTGACTGATTTTCTTATTATTCCGTCGGATGATAATTATACCGTGATTTTTCAGGATTATACCGGTTCCGACCGTCCCAAGTATCGCCTCTTTACCGGGGATCAGATCGAGAACGTTCAACGAATCGTCCCCGAGGAACCGCTGATCCCGTTACTCGCGTCGATTTCAACGGATTATCTCATTCTGGCTCCCGATTCATTTCGAACGACACTACAACCTCTGGCGGATTTTCACGGGGCACGGATTATTGATATTGACGATGTGTATCGGGAATATTCCGGGGGACAAATTGATCCTCGCGCAATAAAAACTTTTCTGAAAGATGTGTGGTCCCGGGGAGTCCCCGGTCTGCGGTATGTGCTGATCGCCACCATGCAGGGAAAATGGTTCGGTTGGGAAGGGAACAATGGAGCACATCAAGCCTTTATCCCAGCCATGAAAATTCAGACCTACGGATTCGGTGCTGTAGCTTCGGATACATGGTACACGCTGGTGAGTGGAGATGATTCCTTCCCCGATTTTGCCATCGGTCGTTTTCCCGCCAGGAATCGGGAAGAATTGGCAATCATGGTGACCAAAACCATGCAATCCCTGACCCGGAATGACCTGGCCGGTGATAACCGACTCCTAATGATCGGGGGGTATGAAACGACCTTTAAAGATCAATCGGAAACCCTGATCGATCCGATTCTTGAGCAGGGATACTTCCCGAAGCGCTTATATATTGACCGGTATTCGGAGGGTGGACCTTTCTTCGGCAATACGGATACGCTTATTTCAGCATTGAACCGAGGCCTGTGGTATATCAATTTTTTGGGGCACGGGGGCGGAGCGGTCTGGGGTGACCGGTCTCTGCTTACGCTGGATGATTTATCACGATTAACCAACGCGCATCCGTTGCCTCTGGTTACCAGCATGACCTGTTTTACCGGTGATGTTACCAATCCGGATGCGTTGGGGCGTCGGATGATGAGTTTGCCAACGGGTGGTGCGTCGGCCTGGCTGGGAAGTGCCGGGGTGGGATGGATTATCAATGACTTTTTATTGCTGGAACCCATTCACCGGCATTTATTCTCTGATGAAAACTGGACCCTTGGAGAACTGATCAACCAGGGGAAAATAGAAGATTTGGCCACGAATCTGGGTTTCCCCGACATTGCCAAAACACAACTGTATCAATTCAATCTTACCGGTGATCCCGCCTTGCCGATTCGGCGGCCACAAAACGTGGCGATTACTGCTTCACCGCCAGTAGTGTCAGGGGGAGACCAGATCATTGTTTCCGGGATTACCCCGACTGCGGATTCTCTGGTGGTTTGCCTTTATGATCAGGACAATTTACCCCGGGGACAATTTCAGTCTCCGACGATTACCCTGCCCCAATCCACACCTACCGGATGGATACGAATCAATGCCGACTGGAAAGAGGGAGCCTACCTGCGTCATGGCTCTGCTGTTGCCGGGGTGGAGGGGGCTCTGGTGCGAGTTGTGGACATCCATCCTTCGTCACCTTCCGAACTGGATTCCATTCAAATCATTGTCGAAGCCGCTGACCCGATGGGACTGGATTCGGTTTTTGCCCGGATCAACGGGAACCGATTCCCCTTGCCGGTACGAATTGCGAGTGATCGATACAGTCTGGAATCACCCCTGTCCCCATTCCCGGCCGGCGCCACCGTTTTCATCGAACCGGGTGTGATTAACGCAATACATCAGGAAATCTGGGGACCATCATTGACGCTTACCATTCAACCGGCGATTGCTCCGCAGGTCACCGACCTCACATTCTTTGCCGATGATGAATTGGGACTTCAGG
>JAADFQ010000113.1 GCA_013152835.1 FCB group bacterium | reverse complement strand
TACCCTTATACCTGTATACCCCTATACCCTATACCCCCAATATTCCAGCATTCCATTATTCCAACGATTCAGTTTTCCTTTCCCCCTAATCCCCTATACCCATATAACCTTATACCTTATACCCTATACCCTAAAACGGGGAATAAAGGGAATAAGGGAATAAGGGAATAAGGGAATAAGGGGGGAGTGGCCCCATCCTCTATACCTTATACCCCAAAATGGGCAATAAGAGGAAAATGGAGTACTGGGGTACTGGAATGATGGGATAATGAAATAATGGAATAATGGAATAATGGGAGGAGGGGAGAGCGCTAAACAATTTCCCAATATTCCAATTTTCCAGCATTCCAGCATTCCCAACAATTCAGTTTTCCTCCCCCTATACCCCTATTCCCCCTATACACTTATACCCTATACCCCCAGCATTCCAGCGATTCAGTTTCCCTCTCTCCCCTATCCCCCTATTCGCCAACTGCCCACTGCCAACTGCCAACTGCTCACTGCCCACTGGAACAATACCTGCGACTACCTGTGCCCACTGCCAACTGCCAACTGCATACTGGAATGCCAACTGCCCACTGCCAACTGCTCACTGAACTTCCCTCAAAAACCACTCATAGGTCATCCGAATCCCTTCCTTTAACGGAATCTTTGCCTTCCACCCCAGCGCGTGGATCCGCTGCACATCCAGCAACTTCCGGGGAGTCCCATCCGGTTTGCTGGTATCAAACCGCAACTCCCCTTCGTATCCCACAATCTCCTGAATCAACCCCGCCAGCTCCTTGATGGAAATATCCTCCCCCACCCCTACATTAATAAACTGCTTTTCCTCATAATGCTGCATCAAAAACACACAGGCATCGGCCAGATCGTCCACATGCAAAAATTCCCGCCGGGGAGTCCCGGTTCCCCAGATCTCCACAAACGGCCTGTGCTGCACCTTGGCCTCGTGGAACTTGCGGATCAATGCCGGCAGCACGTGGGAGGTCTGCAAATCAAAATTGTCGTTGGGACCATAAAGATTGGTGGGCATGGCGGAAATAAACCGACAGCCATATTGATCCCAGTAAGCCTCGCACATCTTAATCCCGGCAATCTTGGCAATGGCATAGGGCTCGTTCGTGGGTTCCAGGGTGCCGGTAAGCAGGTGCTCTTCCTTCATGGGCTGGGGCGCAAATTTGGGATAGATGCACGAGCTGCCCAGAAACAGCAGCTTCTTCACCCCACTCTCGTATGCATAATGGATCACGTTATTCTGAATCTGCAGATTCTCATAAATAAACTGCGCGCGATAAGTATTATTAGCCAGAATCCCCCCCACCTTTGCTGCAGCCAGGAAGACATACTCCGGCCGCTCCCGTTCAAAAAACGCGCGCACCGCCGCCTGATCCAGCAAATCCAGCTCCTGACGCGTCCGCAAAACCAGATTCTCATACCCCTCACGACGCAATCGCCGCACAATCGCCGACCCCACCATCCCCCGATGCCCCGCCACATAGATTTTTGAATCCCTGTCCATCAAGACACCTCACTATTTTTGATTGCGGATTTAAAAAGACAATTTCGGATTTCGGATTGCGGATTGCGGATTTAAAAAGGCAATTTCGAATTGCGAATTTCGGATTGCGGATATACAATTTCGGATTTCGAATTGCGGATTGCGAATTTGTAATTTCGGATTGCGGATTTCGGATTGCGGATTTAAAAGCCCAAAATTCAGATTCTCAATCTTCAAACTCAAAATCTATTTTTCAAATCTAAAATCCGAAATTCGACATTCGAAATCCGAAATCCAAATCCTTTTATCAAATCCGAAATCCGACATCCGACATTCAACATCCGAAATCCGAAATCCAAATCCCTTTATCAAATCCGACATCCGAAATCCGAAATCCGACATCCGAAATTCACTTCCTCCGTTTCGCCGTCTTCCCCGTGGCCGTGAAAATGGCCAGCAGCTCTTCGCACTCTGATTTCAAATCAACCAATTTCTTCATTTGATTCTTATCTGTTATCCTTAGAGACTCAATCAGCAGCTCCAACCAGTATAGCGTTTCGTTTGCCTCCTTCTCCACAATGCTGATCTTGTGAATAAAATCCGCCCGCGATGCCGCACGCGTCGCCTCCCGATAATTCGCACCGATTGCCGTGCCAGATTTCATCAATTGATAACCAATAACATCACATACCTTGTTTCGAGGCAATTCCGAAACCAATCGGATCACCTGCAATGAAAACGCTTTGGTGCGATTTTCCAGCTCTCGCTTATCCAATGGTTATGGAGGAGTATTTTGTTTAATACCCATTTAATTGCAGAAATATAACTTGAAATTGCGGATTTAAAAAACAATTTCGGATTGCGGATTGCGGATTTACAATTTCGAATTGCGAATTTCGGATTGCGAATTTATAATTTCGGATTGCGAATTTCGAATTGCGGATTTAAAAAGGCCATTTCGGATTGCGGATTGCGAATTGCGGATTTAAAAATCTAAAATCTCCATATCCAAAACCTCTTATCAAATCCGAAATCCGACATTCGAAATCCGAAATTCATTTCCGAAATCCACTTCCCAAATCCGACATCCAAAATCCGAAATCCACTTCCAACATCCAAAATCTTCTTTCAAATTCGAAATCCGAAATCCGAAATCCGAAATTCACTTCCGAAATCCGACATTCGAAATCCGAAATCCGAAATTCAATTCCGAAATCCGAAATCCAAAATCACAACCCACTCATCGCCTTCTCCCGCAGGGCCAGCTTCCAGTCGGCTTCGACCATAATCTTCACCAGTTCCTTAAACTTCACCCGCGGTTCCCAGCCTAATTTTTCCTTCGCCTTGCTGGGATCTCCCACCAGAATGTCCACCTCCGTGGGACGATAATAGCGGGGATCCACCTCCACCACCACATCGCCAACCTGCAGGGTGGACTTCTGAAATCCCAGATCCGTGCGCCGCATGTCCTCCCGCCGCGCAATAATCTCCGGATCAATCCGGGAAATAATCCCCTTTTCCTCCGATCCCTTCCCCTGCCACTCCAGCTCAATCCCAAAATATCGAAACGCCTCCTCGGCAAACTCGCGCACCGAATGCGTCTCCCCGGTGGCAATCACAAAATCCTCCGGTTCCGGCTGCTGCAACATCAACCACATGGCCTCCACATATTCCGGCGCATAGCCCCAGTCCCGCTTGGCATCCAGATTCCCCAGAAATAACTTCTTCTGCAATCCCGCCACAATGCGGGTCACCGCACGGGTGATTTTCCGGGTGACAAACGTTTCCCCCCGCCGCGGGGATTCGTGATTGAACAAAATCCCATTGCAGGCATAAAGTCCATACGCCTCGCGATAATTCACCGTAATCCAGTAGGCATACAACTTGGCGGCGGCGTAGGGACTGCGGGGATAGAAGGGCGTGGTCTCCCTCTGGGGAATCTCCTGCACTTTTCCGTACAGTTCCGAGGTGGATGCCTGATAAAACCGCGCCTTCACGCCGGTCTCTTTGATGGCATCCAGAAATCGCAACGTGCCTACCGCATCCACTTCCGCCGTATATTCCGGCACCTGAAACGATACCCCCACGTGACTCTGCGCTGCCAGATTGTAAATCTCATCCGGCTGCACTTTTTCCAGAATGCGGTTGAGATTGGACGAATCCGTCAGATCGCCATAGTGGAGGATCATCTTGCGCGGCTGTTCGTGGGGATCCTGATAAATATGATCGATCCGCTGGGTATTAAACACACTGGCGCGGCGGATGATGCCATGCACCTGATACCCTTTGGCGATCAACAACTCCGTTAAATAACTGCCATCCTGTCCGGTAATCCCGGTGATTAAAGCTTTCTTCATCGCCTCGTTCCATTTTGTTTTTGTTTATTGTTTAGTATAGAGTATGGGGTATACAGGTATAAGGGTATACGGGTATACGGGTATACGGGTATACAAGTATAAGGGTATAAGGGAGGTGAGATAAATTGAATAAATAGGGTTTCGGCTCCCTCTATTCCCCACATACCCCTATTCCCTTATTCCCCTTATTCCCCATATACCCCTTATTTCCCTATTCCCTTATTTCCCCTTTTAGGGTATGGGGAAGATGGATTATTTTGCTTTGGATAATACATAGCGAATGTAGCCGTTTAATTTTACCTTCGCCTGCTCGATTAAATCGATACCCTCTTCCCGGATATGGTCGTCAACAAAATTCAAATCGTAGCAACTGATTAAATGGTCTTTCAATTCATATAAAGAAGAGCGTGCAATTCGATAAAATTGTATCCCTTCCTGATAATAATAGCGTCCATATCCCTCTGCTATGTTGGCTGTAATGCTGATAGCTGCTTTCCGAATCTGCAAACCAAGATTATATATTTCGCTTTTTGGCAATGCGGGAATAACTTTCTGGTAAAAAAATAATTTAACATCACGACATTTTTTCCACGCTTCCAGGGACGTAAAATCTTTTTTCTCCAGATAAAACTCACTCGGTTCATTTACCAGATAATCATCCACCCCTTTTCCCTCCTTTTGGCTTTGGGGTATAGGGTGTAGGGGTATAGGGTATAGGGTATAGGGTATAGGGTATAGGGTATAGGGTATAGGGGTATACGGTATACGGTATACGGTATACGGGTATAAAGGTATA
>JAADFQ010000112.1 GCA_013152835.1 FCB group bacterium | reverse complement strand
TAAAACAATATTGATGAAATTCTTGATTCATGATATCGTATATAGTAACATTGGAGTGAAGATTGAATAATAAAAAAGCAGAATCATTCGCTCGCGCCTGGCTTAATCAAAAACCAAAACCTAAAGAATTATCCTTCAGCCTCGTGAGAGAAGTTTTAACTGGGCTAAATTTCAAGGAAGTAGGTGCCCATTCAGGTCACTCGGCGTACCGTTTCCGCCATCCTTGCTTGAGACTAGATTCCGACTATTTTCAATTCGAAATTATTAAAATTGCTGCGGGAAGTAAAACAGGAGCTAAAAAAGTGATTCGTATTGATGGTGTGAGACGAGTTTTACGTGCGTTGCAACTTTATTTTGAGGATCAAGATGCATAGAAGTATTGACGCTTACATGTCGCTACCGTACAAGGTAGAATTGGAGTTTAATCCGGAAGATAACACTTGGACCGCCTTCCACCCTCAATTGGGCAAAGGCACCTGCTACGCCACCGCTGATACGCAGGGTGAGGCTTTGGCGGCCCTGGAACGGGACCGACAGGAACTTTTTGAAATTTTGCTGGAAGAGGGTACACCCATCCCGGAACCGGAATTTCGGGACGATCATTTACCCAGTGGTCAGATTATGTTACGGATTCCAAAAAGTTTACACCATCGTGTTAAGGAAGTGGCTCGCCGGGAAGGAGTCAGCCTGAATCAACTGATCGCTACTATACTGGCCAGCGAAGTGGGTACCCTGGAAACCAGGGAAAAATATAAACCATGGATAGCACAAATTCTTTATGATAAAAATCTGGAATCCATGGCTGCTTTATTTATCAAACAAACCGTTCTTTGGGAACATCGACTTCAGGAAAGAAGCAAAAGTGATTATGTCGTCCATCTTCCCCGAAGGGAAAACATTAAGCGGAATTATAACCCTTTCATTTCACCCGGGGGTATTTCAGAAAAAGGGGAATCCTATGTCGGATAACCTGAAAGAAATAAGCAAACAATTACCACCAGAGAAATACCGTGAAATTCTTGATTCAATTCATTTAATCGAAATTTCCCTGATTGAGGTTTCGTCGACCGTTTCCCGATCCGCATTGTTAAACATGGAACAGCCAAAATTCAGAATCCGGGATAGTTTTTCCGTGGACCATGCAAAAGAATTTTATCGTCTAAAAGGTGCATATCGCGTTGACGTTCCCGTAAAGGGTCGAGGGAAAAATCCGCTGAATATCGAAGCAATATATAGTGTTCGTTTTTCCGGGCCTGAAAATATTCCTGAAGGATTTTGGATTATCTATAAGGAAATTGTACTGCCAATCCAGCTCTGGCCCTATTTCAGGGAATTTGTGCAGTCCCTTACGGCCAGAATGAATATTCCACCCCTTACGCTTCCGGTGATACATCAGTAAATATATCGGATGATCTGCCTTCCCCCTTGAAACTGGAGGGAACGACGAGGTAAATTTTTAGCCCGGTTGGGCCAATTTCCATACGTCCTTGATTCATTATATTGCCACACCTCCACACTGCGGTTTACGGGATCCTCTATATCACATAGGATTCGTACTATCGGTCCCTCCGTAATTTCCATTGTTTCTCAGGCACGGGATCGTCGTTGATTGCCGGTATTATTCCCGCCCGTCTGGGCTCCACCCGTTTTCCCCGGAAGATTCTAACCGATATAGGGGGAAAACCGATGATTATCCGGGTAGCGGAGCAGGCCGCCAAAGCCGCTTTGCTGGACCGGATCGTGGTGGCCGTAGATGATCCGGACGTGGCGGCCCTGGTTGCCGATCATGGCTTTGAAGCCCTGCTGACGGCAGCCGATCATCCCTCCGGAACCGACCGCGTGGCGGAAGTGGCCCGAAAACTTAGAGCGGAGATCGTAATCAATATTCAGGGTGATGAACCCCGGATGGACCCGGATATTATTGATGGTATGGTGCGGGAATGTAAACAGAATAAAGCTGCGCTGGTGACGGCCGTTTCCACTGATTTGACCCCGGCTGATTTCATGAATCCCAACGTGGTGAAAGCCCGATTGGATGTTCGGGGCCGGGCACTCACATTTTTACGGGATGTTCCATTAAAAGAATCCGGGGGATATTATCGCCATTTGGGGATGTACGGATATTCCGGAGATTTGTTGGAGCGTTTCACTGCTCTTTCTCCCAGCGAACATGAACGCCAATATCGCCTGGAACAATGGCGTGCCCTGGATAATGACATCCCTGTGGTATGTATTATCACCAATTATCCCTACCGGGGAATTGATACACCGGAAGACCTTAACCAGTTAGGACCCATCCATGACAGCGACGAAACCAGTTAAATACATTTTTGTTTTGGGAGGCGTGATTTCCGGCCTTGGAAAGGGAATTGCCGCCGCCAGCATCGGGTATCTCCTGAAGAGTTCCGGGTTACGCGTTACCATTCTGAAACTGGATCCTTATCTTAATGTTGATCCCGGAACCATGAATCCCTACCAGCACGGGGAAGTGTTTGTTCTGGATGACGGATCTGAGACCGATCTGGACCTGGGGCATTATGAGCGCTTTATCGATGTGAATATGAGCAAAAACAACAATGCCACCACCGGCCAGATTTACAGTACCGTGTTGGGAAAAGAGCGGAAGGGTGATTATCTGGGCGAGACCATCCAGGTTATCCCGCATATAACCGATGAGATTAAGCGTCGGATTCACCTGGTCAATATGCCGAAGAAATATGACGTTGTTATTTGTGAAGTGGGCGGCACAGTGGGGGATATCGAAAGTCTTCCCTTCCTGGAGGCGATCCGGCAATTGTCGGTGGAAGTGGGGTATCATAACGCCATGATTGTTCATGTGACGCTTCTGCCCTATGTCAAGGCCAGCGAGGAGCTGAAAACCAAGCCCACCCAGCATTCCGTCATGAAATTACGTGAAATCGGGTTGTTCCCCGACGTAATCCTCTGTCGCACCGATCAGCCGGTGGGTCGCTCGGTACGGGAAAAAATCGCGCTGTTCTGTAATGTTCCGCCGGCGAATGTCATTGTGGGAAAAGAGGTGAAAAGTATCTACGAAGTTCCTCTGGTTCTGGATCAGCAAAAGGTAGGTCCGATTCTGGCGGACCGCCTCAAATTACCAACCCTGCCGGATACAACGACATTAAAGGATTTTATCCACAGCTACCGACATCCCGAACGGACAGTGACCATCGCCATGTGCGGTAAATACACGGAACTTCCGGATGCCTATAAAAGTGTGCTGGAAGCGTTTATTCACGCCGGGGTTGAAAATAACGCTCAGGTGCAATTGAAGTGGGTTTCGACCGAGGAATTGAAATCAGATGAAGATGCGGCAACCCTGTTTTCGGATGTTCAGGGGATTTTATTGCTGCCGGGATTTGGGCATCGCGGCGGCGAAGGGAAAATTCGCTGCGCCCGGTATGCTCGTGAAAACCAGGTCCCCTACCTGGGGATTTGCCTGGGACTCCAATGCGCTGTCATCGATTTTACCCGACAGGTCTGCGGATTGCCCAAGGCCAATTCCACGGAGTTTGACAAGCAGACACCAAATCCGGTCATTGATCTCATGGAATCCCAGCGGGCCATCCGGAAAAAAGGCGGTACCATGCGGTTGGGAGCGTATACGTGTGAATTGAAACCGGGGACCAAGGCCTATGCTGCCTATCGGAAAAAGCGGATCAGTGAACGACATCGTCATCGCTGGGAGGTAAATAACCGGTATCGGATGAGGCTGGAAAACGCCGGGCTGGTCATCTCCGGAGTTAATCCGGAATTAAACCTGGTGGAAATTGTTGAACTCCGGGATCACCCCTGGTTTGTGGCTACGCAATTTCATCCGGAATTGAAAAGCAGGGTCACCAAGGCCCATCCCCTGTTTCGGGAATTCGTCCGCGCCGCAGTGGAGCAGTTACACTAACACATTGGCAATCAGTCCGATTATTCTTTATTGTTTACTCCGACAATCTGCTCCAACGGAATTTAATTGATCTGAAATACTGATTGAATTGACTCCCTGGAGTGGGGAAAATTTCACCGTCTTCCTGCAACGATTGATTAACGAAAACCCCGGAGACGGTCATGAATACAATTTGGATCTTTTCCTTCGGCGCCCTGTCCTTTATTTTGGGTTACCGCTACTATTCCCGGTTTATCGCCGAAAAAATCTATCGCCTGGATCCTGACTTTATCACCCCGGCCCATGAATTCGAAGATGGCGTGGACTATGTTCCAACCAGAAAAGGAATTTTATGGGGTCATCATTTCACTTCCGTTGCCGGGGCTGCTCCCATTGTCGGACCTGCCATTGCAGTAATCTGGGGCTGGTTGCCGGCCTTGCTGTGGGTTGTTATCGGAACCGTATTTGCTGCCGGAGTCCATGACAGTGGAGCCCTTATGATTTCCGTCCGGCACAAGGCCCGGTCGATCGGATCCGTGGCCCAGGACATCCTGGGACCCCGAACCAAGCTGTTATACCTGATTATCATTCTCCTGCTGCTCCTAATGGTGAATGCCGTCTTTGCCATGGTGATCGGCATTCTATTTGTGGGGTATCCCGGCAGCGTCCTTCCGGTGGGTATGTCCGTGCTCATCGCCCTCATTCTGGGTCAGCTTTTGTATAGAAAGCAAATACCGGCCTTCTGGCCTTCCATCGCGGCGTTGATCCTGCTCTACGTATTTATTGCTCTGGGACAATTTTTCCCCATTCGCGTGGATGGCCTGGCGCGCATGACCGGATTGGATCCGGTCACCATCTGGGTGATCATTTTATTTATTTACACGTATTTTGCTGTACAATTGCCGGTTTGGCGACTCCTTCAACCGCGGGACTATATCAACGGGCACCAGCTCATTGTGGGTCTGGCAATTGTGTTTATTGGCGTTTTAATCCTGCACCCGGATATTTCCGCTCCGGCGGTGAATCTCCAGGCCAATGGATCGCCGGACTGGATTCCTTTTCTTTTTATCACCATTGCCTGCGGGGCGATCTCGGGATTTCATTCCCTGGTAGCTTCCGGCACAACTGCCAAACAATTGGATAATCTTACCGATGCCCGTCCGGTGGGTTACGGCGCGGCGGTGGGTGAGGGTTTTCTGGCCCTGAGTGCGATTCTGGCGGCAGGTATCAGCGTCCATTTTGCCGGTGAAGGTTCTTTAGCAAAAGTCGTTCTGACTCCGGATGGCGGCGATTGGATTCGTCATTATTCGGATTGGAATGCCGCCAGCGGTTTGGGAGCGAAAGTGGGCGCGTATATTAAAGGCGTTTCCTACTATGCATCCGGTCTGGGAATCCCGGCCGCTATCGGATCCGTGTTCGCCTCCGTGATCGTCATCAGCTTTGCAGCAACCACCATGGATACCGGAGTTCGCCTTCAGAAATATGTGCTTCAGGAATTCGGGGACATGTACCGCGTGAAATTTCTTCAGAGCCATAACATTGCCTCGTTGATTGCCGTCCTCATGGCTTTGGGACTGGCCATTCGGGAACCGGGCGGGAAGGGAGCCCTGATTATCTGGCCCCTGTTCGGAACCTCCAATCAATTACTGGCAGGACTGGCGTTGCTGACGATTACCGTTTGGTTGAAACAACAGAAACGGCCTACGATCTACACTACGGTCCCGATGGCCTTTGTACTGGTAATGACCATCTGGGCCATGGTTGTGAATCTGAAACAGTATTTGGTCGATGGGAAAGGCGTACTGATTGTTTTCAGTCTTCTGATCCTGTTCGGTGCCCTGTGGATTCTTCTGGAAGGGTTCCGCGCATATAGCCGATCTATGGAAACGGAAACAAACCATGTTTAAAAAGTCGATAGCCTTATCGAAAAAACTCTGGGCCGCATTCATGGAGTTTCAGGATTACCGCTGGCAACGGGGATCCTCCTGTTGTATGCCGGCATATTCAGAGCTGGAACATAACCCTTTCCGCTTTGATTCGAATCGAAAACCCGGCTGCAAACATCACGACCATCGATACACTCCTGTGAAGTCAGACGATCGGTAAACGCTTATAAAAATCAGTTTCGTCTGGAAAACAGATGAAGCCCTAAAAAGTAAAAACTGGCGCTGGCAAAACAGAACCAGGCTTCCCAGGCAAACATTCGTCGGATCAGCATGTCCTGCATCGGGTCGGTGGTCAACATCCGAATGCCGCCGTAGAGTCCGCCGATAATAAAGTTCAGGAGGATTACGGCATGAATCCAGTTCGCCCACCGGTCATTTCCCTGTCGCTTTTCCCAAAGCGCGATCAGGATCATCACCAGAAAAGCCACGTACAATCCGACTTTTAAACTTTCGGCAATTGAAGTATAAAAAAGGTGTGTGGTCATTACTCTATCTCCTTCTTAATGCAGACCAGGTATCCAGTATGGCCAAAGCCGCCACCGGGAAAAATAGAAGGGCAAGCGTTCCGTAATTTAACGGATGAGCCGCCCAGGCTCCTGCGGGCCAGGTTCCCAGAAAAAAAAGTCCTGCCGAATAGAACGATCCCGTAAGTGCAATGGTTTCCAGAATAATTTCCCGCGGATGGCGGGTAAACATGGCCCACACGAAAGCCCAGGTGAAGGGTATCATGAGGAAATCAATCGCGGCGGTACCCACAAGAAAGGCTTGCGCATCCGTGGACCAGACCGTGGCGGCAGGGGCCGGGACGCCAATGTGTCCGGAGGTGAAATAAACAAAGGCCGCCCAAATCAAAACCAGGAAATGGACCGTTTGCAATCCGCCGTAATAGAGAATCAGGCCCCTGCGCAAATTGGGATAAGGTTCAGCCATGGGGAAACCTAATCGAATTTGGGAAAAGAAAAAAGGGAATTGATATGAAGGTCGGTTTTCAAACCGGGTAAAAAATCATCAACGGATACTCCCTGCCGGGATATCTACGGTTCCTAAGGGTAAACTATAAAATTATTCGAAACGTAAGGATTCAATCGGGTCCAACCGGGCGGCGCGGTAGGCGGGATAAATTCCGAACCCGATTCCGATTACGGAACAGACTCCCAGTCCGATCAACACCCAGTCCATGGGAATGACGGCCGGGATATGAAAAGCCAGGGCTACCAGATTTCCCCCGGCGACACCCAGTAAAACGCCTGCCAGACCGCCGAATTCGCTGAGGAAGAACGCTTCCGACAGAAACTGGGTCATAATATCCCGACGGGTGGCGCCGATGGCCTTCCGGATGCCGATTTCCTTGATCCGTTCACTCACGGATACGAGCATAATATTCATGATACCAATGCCGGCCACCAGGAGGGCAATAACACTGACGGCCAGGGCAAACAGTTTAACGCCACCGGTAAACTGCCCGAAGGTTTCGATCAGTTCGCTATTGGAAACGACCTCAAAATCATTATCCTCCCCGGGGGGCACTTTCCGGATCATTCGCAGGATACCAATGGTTTCATCCATGGTTTTATCATACAACGCTTCCGAAGGCGCTCTTCAATCGTAATACTTAACGACGTCCAGCGGTCGCTGAAATTCTGCAAATAGGTTGAAATGGGAATCAAAACATAATTATCCTGACTCTGGCCGAACATTTCGCCCACTCGTTCCGCGATTCCCTGAACCATGAACGGCAATCCGTTGATGGAAATCGTTTTTCCCAGGGGGTCTTCAAAGGGGAAAAGCTGATCCACAACGTCCATTCCCAGGACGGCTGTTCTCCGGGAAAAAAGTACGTCCTGATCGGTAATATCATGCCCGTCGTTAACCGACGTTTTATAGGATCGGAGGGTTCCTGCATCACCGCCCAGTAAATACAGTCCGGCGCGTGAGGTGCGATCTTTAT
>JAADFQ010000111.1 GCA_013152835.1 FCB group bacterium | reverse complement strand
ATTCAACACCCTGCCTGGGGTCACTTTTCTAGTGCTCTGAAAGAATTCGCTGAACAGGAAGGCAATCTGGCAATTCGTCTCTGTGGAAGATTGGAGCAGGAAATTTCGCAGTTGGGGACGGAGGAGAAAGGATTGTTTCTGGAAGAATATTCGCTGGCGGAACCGGGTCTGAATAAGTTGATTCGAGCGGCGTTTTCGCTCCTGAATTTAGAAACTTTCTTTACCGGAGGTCCTAAGGAGGTTCGTGCCTGGACCATCAGGAAGGGATCGACGGCACCGGAAGCGGCGGGAGAAATTCATACTGATTTTCAGAAAGGATTTATTAAGGCCGAAGTCTATCGCTACGAGGATCTAATCGCCTATGGCTCCGAAAAAGCATTGCGTGATGCGGGAAAAATTACCTTGGAGGGAAAAGACTATATCGTCAGCGACGGTGATTGTATGTTTTTTAAATTTAACGTATAACCGGTGAACGTCTATTCATCCTCATCGTCGTCGTCATATTCATCCCAGTCTTCGTCCTCGTATTCATCCTCGTCGTCGTCATCGTCTTCATCGTATTCCTGATAGGGCATCATATAAGGCGGATAGGATTGCACGGGTGGCGGAGTTTCCTTTTCTTTAGCCGGTTCCTGTTTAACAATTACGACCCGCGGTTCTTTGGACGAATCGGAAGCGGTTTGATCCAGTGCTTGTTGCACCCATTCTTTTTCTTCGGGACTTAATTTTTGTTCCCCTGTCCGGTTCCGGTCGCGATTAAACAGCACGCCGGATAAAACGCCGAATAACAAGACCAGTACGGCAATTAAGCTGCCTTCCGGGCGAATAGTGATACCACCGAACATATCGGTTTCCCACCCAAAGGCAAAGAACACACCCAGGGCCAGTAAAACGGCAAACAGGATAACAATATTCCCGGTGATTTCCGGTAATTTGGATTCCATGACCATCATATATAGAAACCAAACCAGGATTCCCGCTGCGGCAAACAATACAGCCCAAATAAATTGTTCCGCGAAAAGCGATAATACAAATCCCAGAATTGCCGTAGCCGGAATGATATATCCGATACCGGACTTAATGTCATTCGCCATTTGAAATTCTCCCTCTATGATCGGGTTTAGTGCCGATTAAATCGGCGCAAATTGAGAGTAATAGAATGGAAAATCAAGAAAATTCATTGCAGGTCCGGAGGGAACCAGATTTGTTAATAACTGAGCAACCGGTTGATGGCCGTGACGGTCTCCCGTTCCAGCGTCGGGTCTGGTTCCAATCGAATGCGGCTTTCAGCGCACAGCAGGATGGATCGAATAAAAGCCAGGGTCAGGCGGGTATCCTTCACCGTGTAGATATTACGCTTGATACCGTCCCGAACCAGATCATCCAGAAGATCAAAGAAGGCTCGGCTAAAGGCGGCGCGGGCAATTTCGGCTTTATGCCTGGTTTTTAATGAATTCTGGTTCTGATTCCAATCGATACGATGGTTCAAAAAGAGTTCCACCATACATTTAATTTTTTGGCGATGGGTATAATGTCGTAATAAAATTTCCCGTATATCACGGGTGAATCCACCTGATTTCATTTCCACAACATAATTGAAAATTTCCTGTTTGGAAGAAAATAACTGATAGATTGTTTTTTTGCTGATTCGTAAAGAACCGGCAATTTCATCGACCGATGTTTTATTGAATCCGAAAACCTCTACATGTTCCTGAAAGGTTTCCGCAATTCGATTCTTTTTCTTTTCTTGTACTTGAGGATTCATGCTAATTGGGGAAACTGAGTACCCGTTCCGTTTCCAAAATTAGTGGTTTTCTCATCAACAGACAAGACATCTTATCTCCTTTTTCTACAAATTCACGACCCATGTCTTAGGATAATGTTTTCATCTTCCTTTTCCCGCACAAGGTGTAATTTCCGGTCTAATCTCTGGTGCAATATGAATGAATCTATAGTAAAAATCGGCGTCATTGGCGTGGGCCATCTGGGACAACACCACGTGCGACACTTACAGGCCCTTCCCGGAGTGAAGCTGGTGGGCGTGCATGATCAGTCCCCAGAGCGCGCCGCTAAAATTGCCAAACAATATCACACCGTATCCTGGCCTAAATTAAAAACCATGATTAACAATTGTGACGCCTGTTCCATTGTCGCCACAACTTCCGCGCATGCCGATTTAGCCGCGATGTGCATTCAGGCCGGAAAACATGTATTCATCGAAAAACCTATCACTTCCACGGTTCAGGAAGCCGATACATTGTTGGAACTGGCTGCCTCCAAGGATGTTCGAATTCAGGTCGGGCACATCGAACGACTGAACCCGGCCCTCCTTCCGCTGAAAAATTATTCCCTGGCTCCCAAGTATATTGAAGTCCAGCGGTTGGCGCCTTACACCACACGGGGCACCGATGTTCCAGTGGTTCTGGATTTAATGATCCATGATCTGGATATTCTCCTGGCGCTGGTGCAATCGCCGGTAAAAAATATTCGTGCCAGTGGCGTTTCCATCATGACGGATTCAGTAGACATTGCCAACGCGCGGATCCGTTTTGAAAACGGGACGGTTGCCAGTGTCACTTCCAGCCGGGTCGCCAAGGATAAAGTACGGAAAATTAAAATCTTTCAGAAAGACCAGTATATCACCATTGATTTTCTGTTGGGTCTCACGGAAGTTTATCGGGTGCTTGATACGGATGCCACTGATCCGCAAGCCCTCATGTCGGCTGAATTGAAGCGCAATGGGAAAGCGCGGAGAATCGTTTATGAGAAACCGACCGTTACTCCGGCGGATGCGTTGCAGATGGAATTGACGAATTTTGCTGCCGTCGTTCGGGGAACTGAGGAACCGATTGTGGATGGACACGCCGGTCGTGAAGCGCTCTATGTGGCAACCCGCATTCATGATATGATATTGGAGGATATGTTATAGTGGACATTCGCAATTTTTTCTTTAAGTATCGCAGTTATACTCCCATTCCGCTGGCACTCATCATTTTATACTATGCACGACCGGAATTTCCCTTATTGATTGGGGGTCTGTTGGTCGTTGCCATTGGCGAAAGCATTCGCTTCAATGGGGTACGATATGCCGGCGGTATTACCCGTACCACCAAAGTTGGCGCTCCTTCCCTGTGTACCGCCGGTCCTTTTGCCCGGGTAAGGAATCCCCTTTATCTTGGGAATATGATTATGTACACCGGGATCGTCCTGTTTGCAGGAGCTCCCAATCTCTTGGCCATGCTGCTCCTGACGTGGGTCTTCTTTTCGGTTCAATACGGGCTTATTATCTCCCTGGAGGAAGAAACGCTGACGGAACTCTTCGGTGATGAATACCGGACATATCGATCCAACGTTCCGGCCCTGTTCCCGCGCCTGACGCCCTGGCCCAATTCTGATCGGCGTACACCTATGTCCATTCGAAAAACATTTCGGACTGAAAAAAGAACCTTGCAAAACGCGACCCTGATCCTGATAATTATTATTTTGCGCTCATTCTTTAACTAATCCATGCCCGCCCCTTCTTTTTTCATTGTCGCCGGGGAAGCTTCCGGTGATTTGCATGGTTCCCGGTTGATGCGGTCCTTACGAGCCCTTTTACCCGAGGCCCGTTTCCGAGGACATGGCGGCGACCGCATGGTCCTGGAAGGCTTGGATCTGGACCGGCATATCGACCAATTATCCGTCATGGGGTTTTCCGAAGTCATACGAAAATTGCCCTTTATGATAGAAGTGATGAAATCTACGGTTGAGTCCCTGGCCTCTATTGATTTCGATCGGCTGATTTTAATTGACTATCCGGGATTTAATCTTCGGTTAGCCAAAAAAGTTCAAAATCTGAAACTACCCATCACCTATTTTATACTACCCCAAGTTTGGGCGTGGAAGGAAAACCGAATTCATACGCTGGTTGAAACCACCGATCAGCGGCTATCGATTTTCCCATTCGAACAAAGTTGGTTTCAGGACCGGGGGGTAGACGTGGACTTTGTGGGACACCCTTTCGCTGACTTGGAGTTACCTCAGCAACCGGCTGTTCTATCCCCACAATTGATTCTTCTTCCCGGCAGCCGTCAACAGGAAATCGACCGGCACTGGAAGACCTTCGTCCAAACAGCGGAATTATTGCGACGGCAAAATGAACAGCTTTCGATCCATGTCGTCAGATTCCCTGGCGTGACCCTTGATCCCCTCCCGGACTGGATTCGGATTTCGACCGGGAACACATTGGCGATTCTCCAACAGTCAACGGCTGCTCTGGTCGCCTCGGGAACCGCATCCCTGGAAGCTGCCGTGGCCGATTGTCCCGCAGTCGTGTGTTATCGATTGTCTTCCCTCTCATGGTTTCTGGCCCGGAATCTGGTCAAGGTCAAATATGCTTCAATGGTTAATTTGATTGCTGATGAACCGGTGGTACCTGAATTCCTCCAAAATGAGATGGTTCCGGATGCACTGGCGAAGACCCTGGCACCACTTCTGGCGGAGTCGGCGGAACGAAAGGCCATTCTGAATGGTTATCAGCGGGTTCGATCGGCCCTGGGAAAACCGGGAGTTTATGACCGCGCCGCTCAAGCCATCGTTTCCAGAATGAGAGACAACGCATGACCCTGGGAACAAAATTGAAAGTCATTGCCGGAAAATGGGTCTTAAAATTTCTCTACAGTTTTACCCGTTGGAAATTT